>JAUVXS010000078.1 GCA_030603485.1 Dehalococcoidia bacterium | reverse complement strand
ACTATGAGACATAATGTTACCTTCTTAATGCTGTCACGCAAAGACAGTTTCGAATTATCTTTGTCCACAACAAAGTCGCCGATTTTGTCGGGTCACTTCACAGTCGAATGCCCTTTATCTTGCCCCTTTTGTTTCCTTTGCCTGCTGAGCCTTACAGCTCAGACATAAGCTTGCTTGAGGTATAGCTTCAAGGCGAGCTTGCTCTATAGCTTTCCCACAGGAATCGCATAATCCATAAGTGCCGGCTTCATATTTTTGCAAGGCATGCTCAACCTCGTTAAGAGACTCTTCCAGCCTTTTTTCCAAGGCCATTCTTGTTTCCAGTTCGGAGGCTTCATCAGCTTCTTCCTCCCTTTTGCCGAATGGACTGCCTTCCTTTCTCTCTGCCGATGGTTGGCCAATCGCTCTCAACTGTTCCAGCTTTTCTAGCAGCTCTGCCTTTTCCTTCTTTAATCTTTCATAAAGTTCAACGGACTCTATCACTTCTTGCCCTCCCTATGATGTACAGCTATTCTATACCAAAATTCCACATGAACTGCGTGAGACTTGCAGTTCTACTATGCGACGTTGGGCTTGCTAAAGACTTTCCTTATATCAGGATGTAAGGAGTTTCCGAGTTCTTTCACAGATTCATATTTAATTCTGTTAAGTTCCTTTTGCCTTTCTTCAAATTCAATTGTGGAGTAAAGTTTCTCAGGATGCAAGTAGATATCATCTACATATCTTATCGCCCTGGGCACCTTAAAGCCCGTGGGGGAATCTACCCAATCCTCCAAACCTCCTCTTAATAAAGAATCGAGTATTGCCACGGTAAATTCCAATCTTATATCTTTGTAATATTCCCCTTCCCCTATTCCTCCAGTATTTATCAAATAGTAATTTAGATGAGGAATGCTTTTTATTATCTCATAAAATATATTAGTATGCTCAGCCAGGTCTCCGGCGACAAAGGGGTCGTAGAAAAACTCGCTTCTAATTTTCCCTGCCTGGGTTGGGTCACCAGCCGAGGATTCCATTGCCTGTCCCAGAACCATCAAGGCTGCTGCTTGCTCCCGGGTTAGCTTTGATATTGCCGGAATCAGTGGCCCCCTGGTGATGAGAATCAAATTGTCAATCCTATCCACATCGATATAGGGACTGGCATGCATAAAATCTCTTCTTAATACCACTGCTCTGCCATTGGATGTTCTGTCTAAATTGTAAAGGTCAAAATCTCCGTCTTCGGTTACGTAAACATTTTCGCAGATAGTGTCCGGTTTCAACAGTCCGTAAAATATTTCGATTTGCTCCCCGGGGTTCACACCCTCTGTTTTTACAAATATTCCCCCGGCTTCAAAGCCATGAAAGGAACCATAAGGCATGAGAGTCCCTCCATCATCCTGAATAAGCCAGGACTTCTCCTTCCCTTTTCTGGCCAGGATTCTACAGGTCGTAGTGGTTTTCCCATTGGCACTTAATGCCACAAGTAACGTCCTCGCCATTCGATAGTCCCCGTGTGCTGATTGGAGGTAATCCTCTCTACACCCAGCATGCAAGAAGATGCCTCCCCGTCTCGTCTTAGCTACCCAATCCTCGGCGGCGAAAACCCCCTTCTTATATTCACCTATGTAGTTACCATTCCTAATTACCTTGACAAACCTTCCGTCATCCAGCATAGCCAATCTAATAGTGATATCTTTCTCGGGGAGCGGCTTTGAGTGGTTAGTTTCAAAAGCCTCGTCAGCGAAGAATAAGATGTAGTAGGTTGGCTTCTTGACTTCTCCCTTCGGGGGTATAAAAAGGTTCTTGCCTCCGCAGGCAACATGGGCAAACCGCTCAGGAACAATTAACCTGACCGTGGTGTTACTATTTTCATTGCCCACAATTCTGTCTATGGAAATCAATCTTTCCTTGTCCAAAGCCTTTTCACATTGAGCTAATAGCTTTAGTTCATCCTCGCCAAAGGGATGGTCAACACTGTTTTTGGTGAACATTGCTGACCTGGAAGTAGGCTCACTTTGGGCGACAAAGTTGCCATACATCGTTTTCCTAATCCCTGGCTGTTTTTCCACAAGCCCTCTCAGTTCCTCATCAGAGGGATTATGAGTCAACCGCTTTTCTTCTAGTGCCTTTTTCCAAATTCTGTCGGCAGCTATGACGAATTGTTCTAGCTCAAACGTTACCATCGTGCTCCTTGAGAAAAATGTGATTTCGTGTCCCCAATTTCCAGGGAATCAGGGACTAATCCCGACGAAGTCGGGATTGCTCAGACCTCACGGAACTCCCCTTCCACCGTGCCTTCTTCTCCCTCGCCAGGTTCCTCTCCACCGGGTGGGGGCTGCTCTGGCTGCTGGTAAACCGATTCTCCAACCTTCTGCATAGTCTGCGATAGCTCTTGCATAGCATTGCGAATCGCGTTTACGTCTTTCCCTTGAAGAGCTGACTTTACACTGGCTATCTTAGTATCTATTTCCTGTTTTACATCGCCGGGTATCTTATCTCCCTGGTCACGGAGAGTTTTTTCTGCGGTGTAAGCCAGGCTGTCAGCGGAATTACGCACCTCTACTTCTTCTTTACGTTTAACATCCTCCTCAGCATGTTGCTCAGCCTCTCGCCTCATCTTCTCCACTTCCTCTTTCCCCAATCCGCTAGAGGCGGTAATGGTAATTTTTTGTTCCTTCCCCGTGCCCTTATCCCGAGCACTAACATTAAGGATGCCATTGGCATCTATATCGAAAGTCACCTCAACCTGAGGCATACCTCGTGGCGCCGGCAGAATGCCGTCGAGGATAAAGCGCCCCAACGTTCGGTTATCAGCAGCCATAGGGCGTTCTCCTTGCAGAACGTGTATCTCGACGCTTGGCTGGTTGTCACTGGCAGTGCTGAAAATCTGGCTCTTTGAAGTAGGTATAGTGGTATTGCGGGTAATAAGCGGTGTCGCTACTCCTCCCAGCGTCTCTATCCCTAGAGTGAGTGGGGTGACATCGAGAAGAAGGACTTCTCCGACTTCACCCTTAAGCACCCCTGCCTGAATGGCAGCACCTAAAGCTACTGCCTCGTCGGGATTGACTCCCTTGACAGGCTCCCGGCCAAAGAATTGCTTTAAGGTATCCTGAACTTTGGGCATCCTTGTCTGACCACCGACAAGAATGACATTATCGATTTGGCTTGCCGTGAGCTTGGCATCGCTTAGGGCCTGACGGCAAGGCCCCATGCTCCTCTCTATTAGGTCAACTGATAACTGCTCCAACTTGGCCCGAGTTAATGTCATGCTAAGATGCTTGGGACCGCTGGCATCGGCAGTAATAAAGGGGAGGCTTACCTCTGTTTGAGCCACTGTAGATAGTTCCTTCTTCGCCTTTTCAGCAGCGTCTTTCAGCCTCTGTAATGCCATCTTGTCCTGCCTCAAGTCGATGCCCTGCTCCTTCTTGAATTCATCACATACCCAGCCCATAATCCTCTGGTCGATGTCATCGCCACCGAGGTGGGTATCACCATTGGTTGACTTAACCTGGAAAGTACCCTCTCCTATGTCCAGGATGGAAATATCGAAGGTTCCACCACCAAGGTCATAGACCGCAATCTTCTCCTCCTTTTTCTTGTCCAATCCGTAAGCCAGTGACGATGCTGTAGGTTCGTTAATAATACGCACTACGTTAAGCCCAGCTATGGTGCCAGCATCTTTAGTGGCATTCCGCTGGCTGTCGTTGAAATAGGCTGGCACGGTGATTACAGCATCGGTGACCTTATCTCCAAGATAAGCCTCAGCATCGGCCTTCAACTTTTGCAGTATCATGGCTGATATTTCCTGAGGACTATACTCCTTGTCCCCCATTACCACCCGGCAATCGCCATTGGGGGCTTCGGTAATTTTATATGGTAAGCGCTTTATATCGTCTTGAACAGTGGGGCTCTTAAACTTACTCCCGATAAGGCGCTTAATGCTGAATATCGTATTTTCGGGATTGACTATTGCCTGGCGCTTGGCTAACTCGCCTACTAATCTCTCCCCAGTCTTACCCATGGCTACTATTGAAGGAACAAGATTGCCGCCTTCAGCACTGGGTATGATCTTAGGATCGCCTCCTTCTATCACCGCTGCTGCGCTTAATGTAGTACCTAAATCAATTCCTATAGCTCTACCCATTTCTATTCCTCCTTCTGAGTTGTTTGCCCTGTTCTTCCTTTCCTTTGCCCTTACCAACTATCACCAGGCTAGGACGAACTACCTTTTCTTTAAATTTATAGCCTTTTTGTGTTTCCTCAATAACCATCCCCTCCTCCCCCTCTTGCTGCATTACAGCTTCGTGCAGGCGAGTGTCAAAGGGTTCTCCCTTAGCCTTAATCTCAGTTAGTCCGTGTGCCTCCAGTGTTGCCTTAAGTTTATTATAAATTAGTCTGATACCTTCAGTCCAATTTGATTCCTTGAGTTCAGCAGGGACTGAAGCAAAGGCTCTCTCCAGGTCATCCATGATAGGCAGCAGGTTACAGATAAGCGTGCTATTGACAAACTCGATAATCTCCCCTTTTTCCTGCTCAGCACGTTGTTTATAATTAACAAAATCTGCCTGGCATCTTTGCCAATTGGCTAAGTATTTTTCTGCCTTTTCCTTCTCCTCAACTAGAGTTTGCTGTAACGCTTCTATATCCTCGGCCTGCTCAATTCCTGCTTTAACTACCTCGTCACTCTCAGCCAACGTTGGACCTCCTTTATATGTATTCAGCCACTGAGTCGCTCAACAATGCTGAGAAGCAGTTAAGTGAAGAAATAGCCTTGGCGTAGTCCATTCGCTTTGGGCCAATCACTCCCACAATACCGCTAGCCTTATCAAGTAATCCATACTGGCTAGCTATTAAGCTCAAGTCCTGTAATGCTGGCTCTGGGTTTTCTTCACCAATGATTACCTTTACCCCTCCCTTGCTAGATTCCTGGCAAAATATATTTCTAAGCCAATCCTCCCCTTCCAGCACTTCTAAAATTCCAAGTATTCTAGGACTGCTGGTAAACTCTGGTTGACTGAGCAGCAAACGCAGTCCTTCAAGATAAGGCTCACCATATTCTAGCTTGTCTTCAGCAATCATAATTTCTGCTAAAGATTCAGACATCTGCCTTTCTGCAGAAGAAAGTCCCTCTTTTTTAGCCAGGATCTCATTGCTGGTCATCCCGGCATAAATAGAAGTGAGCTTATTAGCTATCTTCGTTAGCTCATCCTGGCTAACCTTTATACTGAAAGATAAGACCTGCCGTTTAACCTTTGCTTCATACAAAACCACGACCAGTAAAGACATGAAGTCCTGCAAGGCTACCAAATCGAGATGCTTGAAGCGGCAGCGAACCGCTTTGGGAGTGGTTATTACCACCAGGTTGTGAACAAGGCGCGCCAAAAGCGCTGCCACCGTCTTTAGCCATTGCTCCAGCTCTTCTTTTACCTCCTGAGATATCTGATGAATTAGATACTGCTCAACACGAGGAAGTTCAATCTCTTCCCCTATCAATTCTACATAGTAGCGGTAAGCCTTGTCAGTAGGTACGCTTCCGGCAGAATGGTGAGGGTGGATAACATATCCTTCTCGTTCCAAGTATGCTGTGTCATTGCGGATGGTAGCCGGGCTCACCTTCAAGCCATACTTTTCCACGACAGCGCTTGAAGCTACTGGTACTGCCCTGATGATATAATCTTCAATTATCACCCTGAGAACGGTTTGTCTTCTTTCCCTTAAAGCCATTTAGCACTCTTCCCTTTCAATTGCTAAGTAAATTAATTTACCACTGTAAACACGTTCTGTCAATGGCAATGTTGATAACTTCTGGAAAGGTTAGTATAGTACCAGCCAAGGAGTATGTCAGGGAAAAAACGCGGGTAAATATCAGTTCTTTGACATCCTACCCGAGACTGACATCGCTATTGCAAGGCTGCCACGAATTATTACTAGCTTCAAGGCATATTATAGCAGACGTGGGTATTCTATGGCGAGGACATTCAGACCCTTCTATGGGTGGTGGATAGTAGCAGTTTCGGCAGTTACTTTGCTGCTGGCTGGTGGAATAGGCTTCTACAGTTTTGGGGTTTTCTTTACTCCACTGGTAAATGAGTTTGGATGGAGCAGAGCGCAGATATCACTGGGCATGTCCATAATGGGTTTGACAGGCATTACAGGTCCGTTGCTCGGGACATGGGTAGACAAATATGGCGCTAAAAGAGTAATGCTCCTGGGAGCCCTTTTCATGGGTCTCTCTTTTGCCTGCCTGGGTTTCACGTTTTCCCTGTATTATTTCTACGCCCTCTATTTTGTCGTGGCTGCCGGGCAGATGGCCATATTAAACATTCCCGTGTTAACCCTGGTATCGAACTGGTTCGAAAAGAGGAAAGGCCTCGCCATGGGAATCGCGGTGGCTGGATTGGGGCTAGGAGGCTTAATCATGTTGCCATTATCGGCATATCTTATTTCCTTGCTGGGCTGGCAGTGGACATACCATATTCTTGGCATAACAATCTGCTTTGTCCTTACCCCACTCATAGCAGTGGTCATCAAAAATAGTCCGCGTGATATCGGCATGTTGCCCGATGGTGAAAAACAGACTACCCAACAAAAACACCAAAGGACTCCTGGGCCGAACAGCAATATCCCGATACAAAGATGGACCCTTCCCAAGGCTTTGCAGACATCAACTTTCTGGATTCTCGTCCTGGCTTTCATGATGGTTTTTGTGGGCACTGCCTCGGTAATCGCCCATGCTGTGCCTTTTTTTGTGGGGCAAGGATTTAGCAACCAACTGGCTTCGACTATCCTCGGCAGCGCAGTCGGGGTCAGTATTCTGGCGAGGATTATAACCGGCTATCTGTCCGACAGAATTCCCGTGAAGTATGTGGCCATCCTGTTCTTTATGTTCCAAGTGGCCGGGTTGCTGTTGCTTATTTCCCCAGGAACACAGGTCAACATTCCTGCGTTTGTAGTGGTTTTTGGCCTGGCCATGGGCGGGCTATTCGTTCTAGAACCGCTGACGATAAGGGAGTATTTTGGGCTGGATTCTTTTGGGACTATTTATGGCGGGCTATGGGCATTTCAGACACTTGGCTGGGCAGCAGGTCCATATATCACAGGGTACATATTCGATACAACCGGAAGCTATAATTTAGCCTTCATTGCTTTCATTTTTGCTACCCTCTTAGCCACGGTGCTGATAATGTTTGTGCGCCATCCCAGATTGTCAGCCATATAGAAGCCATATAAATGGGATAACGTGTAGAATAGCATATGAAACGCAGACCAGAAGAAGCAAAGAGTCATCGTTGGCATCTACTTTCATTGGGTTTTGTTATTGACCAGAAATAGAATATTGAGTACTATTACAGCACAAATGTGAAAACCGCGAAAACATTTTCCTTGGCGCAGCGTGATAGCAAAGTAGCTCAAATCCTGAGCCTGGAGGCTGAGAGGCAAGCAAACACCATAAATCTTATTGCCTCTGAAAACCATGCCAGCCGGGCAGTGCTTGAGGCCCAGAGCTCGGTGCTGACCGACAAATATGCTGAGGGATACCCCGGGCGCCGCTATTATGGCGGTTGTGTCTACATAGACGAAATTGAAATTTTGGCTATTGAAAGAGCTAAAAAGCTCTTTAAAGCCGAGCATGCCAATGTCCAGGCTCATAGTGGCAGTCAAGCCAACATGGCAGCCTATTCAATTCTATTGGAACACGGAGATACTGTTATGGGGATGAGTCTCAGCCATGGCGGGCATATCACCCATGGCTCTAAAGTCAATTTCTCCGGAAAATGGTATAACTTTGTCCCTTACGGAGTCGATCCTGAAACCGAGATGCTCAACTATGATGAAATCGAAGGGTTAGCTCTGGAGCATAAACCTAAGTTAATAATAGCTGGGGCAAGTAGTTACTCTCGCATTATTGATTTTAAGAGGCTTCGCTATATAGCTGATAAGGTGGGTGCCAAGTTGTTGGTTGACATGGCTCACATAGCTGGAATAATAGCCGCTGGACTACATCCCTGTCCTGTACCCTATGCTCAAGTTACTACTGCCACCACGCAAAAGACCTTGCGGGGACCCAGAGGTGGCTTTATTTTATGTGACAAAGAGATGGCGTCAGCTATTGATGCTGCAGTTTTCCCCGGGATGCAGGGTGGTCCTTCCATGCATATCATCGCTGCCAAAGCCGTGTGCTTCTTTGAAGCTATGCAACCCGAGTTTGTTGATTACCAGAAGTCAGTGCTGGAGAATGCCCGC
>JAUVXS010000038.1 GCA_030603485.1 Dehalococcoidia bacterium | reverse complement strand
TTTCATCTTTAAGTGTAATTTGAAATCAGCTGCTGTAACGCCGAAATGAACTGCCTCTTCTCAAACAAAAGTTTGGGAACTGTCCCGAAAAGCCTACTTGAAGGGATTTGAACCCATATCTTCAAGACTTGGAAACTGGCCCTTTCCCTGTCATCGTTTCCCTTTAGAAGCGGACATAAACTCCTACCCTCGATTTGGCCTGAAGTCGCTGAGCGGCATAAGACTGAAAGCTTGCGCCAGCTGGCCAAAGAATACGATGTCTCTCACGAAGCAGTAAGGCGGGCATTGAATTATACATCCGGTTAGAAGTGGTACTACCACAAGAGTTCGCCAGAAAAGAAAGAACCGCTGGAACCGGGGATAACTGCCCCCCGGTTCTTCTATCTCACCAGCGGGCTATCTTGTTGGGCTGGATGATCCGTCATCAGCTCTTGTTGAATAGCCTCCCCAATTCCGCGGAGGGCTTCAAAAAGTTTCAACAATTCTGTGATATCTAGTGAGGCACTCCAGTTTCCAATCATATCCCGGTGGGTATTAATATAACCATTCAAAAAGATATTAGATGGGGGTGGCGGAATAGGTGGTGGCTCAGGGGCATCTGCCAGGTGTATTAAGCCCAGGTAAAGCTCGGAGACAAATAGACCCCGGGGTTTAATTTGATATAGATTTTCGTCAGGTATAGGGAACTGGCCAGGGCTACGACGGTGTAAAATTGCAAGCAGATAGATAAGATCAGCAAAATTGGGAGTCAAAGGCTGGGGACCTATCTTGACAGTCTCCCATGCGGATTGAAAAGTACGAGTTCTTGCCTCGGCGTAGATTTTCCTGTAAATGTCGCGGCACATTATCAGATACCGGCCACTCTCTTTTTTCCAGATAGAGAATTTCTCCTGTGCTGTTTTAGAGAGTAACTTTTGGAATAAGGGGTGCTCTTCAACAGGGCAAAACAGCTCCAAGGTACCAAAGGGGGAAACAATATAATTGATTTCAAGGTCAGCGGGTATCTCGCTAGAGGGACGCCAGTCTTCCTTGGAAACCCAGAACTCGCCGGTGTTATAGCCTATTTTTGATACCACTTTAAAGATGTCTTGCCTAAAGCGAATAATATGATGTCCATGCCCGCCAAAATCATCGATGCGAACTGTTTCGGGAGCTGGAAGGAAAAGCTGAGACTTTAATTGTGTTACTACACTTTCTATATCTAGCTCCTCAGCTTTCATGTAGTCAGTCCTATAGTGGCGGAGGATATCGTCTTGCGTAAGACGATCTAACTTCACCAAGGTTTCTTCTTCTACGCCCCAATAGATCGCCTCCGCAGCTACCATTTTCTTGATACTCTGGTCATTGCATATACGAGCCACCCTGTGATAATATTCTTCTTCTCTAAACCACTCCTCCACATCGACGACAATCTGGTTAGCACACCTTGTGTATCTAGCCGTGTCTTTTTGTCGAAGATCTACGACTCGTAGCATTGCGATAGCTAGGCACCTCTTTGGTGAAGCTGGTAGCTTCATCAGTGAAAATCTCCCCAGAATTTTTCAGAACTTTTTAGGACTAAGAACCACTAACTGTTAGTTTACAATAGAGTCGTGGGTGAAGTCTACAAACGACCTTTCAGAATTCGCAGAGCTGCCGTCAGGGGTAAGGAGGTAACCATTCCCTCGGAGATGGGTAAACTCCAACCCGGGGATATGGTTATCGCCTTCTACGATGAGTTTGTCCTCTACGTGCCCATGGGCACGCGGGTGGATGAGGCATTGCTGAGGCGCGCAATTACGGAAAGAACAGAGGCTCAGCGTAACGATGAGTAAGTCGTGGAACACTTATCCGATACACCGGAGGAGGAAAACGCCTGAGTCAGTGGAAGTGAAAGTTGACATACGTCCGGGGCCATCTACGCCTGCGATGAAAACCGCCTGGCATAAATTCTTCACTCACCTGATAGCTGAGTGTTGGGGTGAATCGAAGGCGGGAAGCGAGGGGAAAGCCAATGAGTGACAGCATCCGCACCTACGAGGATTTTCTAAACCTATTCCCTGAAAGACCGCGAAACAAGGCCGGGGATGGTTGGCTAGTGATATGCCCAGTTCACAATGACCATACGCCTAGCCTATGGATTACACCAGCAGACAATCCCGATTTTATCGCAGACTTTAAGTGTCAGGCGGGTTGTAGTAGGGAAGCCGTACTAGAAGCCAAGAATCTAACCTGGGCGGATGTTCGCCGGAATGGGCGAAGTAGTATAAGGGGGGATTCAAACAACGGTATACCCTGTCAACCTGTCAACGGTAGGGCAAAACAGGCACAAAACAGGGTTGACACCCCCAATGCCAACTATGTCAACGGTGTCAACCTTGCGACTTTGGCGGAAGCCAAGCACCTACCAGTAGACTTCCTTAAATCTCTGGGTATTAGCGACTTAGAGTACAACGGACAGCCTTCAGTCAAAATACCCTACTATGCAGAGGACGGAACCGAACGGGCAGTACGTTTTAGGCTTGCCTTAACAGCAGCAGAGGGGGCGCGTTTCAAGTGGCGCAAGGGTGACCACGCTTTACCCTATGGCTTGCACAGGCTAGCCATAATTCGGAAAGCCGGTTGGGTTCTGATAGTTGAGGGGGAATCGGACTGCTGGACTTGCTGGCATTATGGTATTCCGGCTTTGGGTGCGCCTGGTAAGAGTGTATGGCCCATGCCCTGGGGGGAATACATTGAGGGCCTTGAAGTGTATGTCTGGCAAGAGCCGGAAGCTGAGGACTTTGTTCTTCGGGTGTTGAAAAGTGCCCCTTCTCTGCGATATATCACAGTACCGGATGGTATCAAGGATATTTCAGAGGCACACATACAAGGGTTTGATATCCCGTCATGGTTGGAAGGCTTGAAGGCTAAAGCCGAATCCGGCCAGGCGTTGAAGGCGCGGGCTACGAATGAGGGATTAGCACGGGCTTACACTGAGGCACGCCGCGTAATCGAGGCTGATGACCCCCTTGAGTTGGTGCAGGATGCAATCCGGGGACTTGGCTACGGCGGCGACTTAAAGCCAGCGTTGATAACCTACTTGGCGGTAACTTCCCGTCTGCTGGAAATGAGGCCGGGTGCTATGCCCGACCACTTGTTGCTAATGGGGCCGCCTTCAGCCGGGAAGAATTACACCCTGGGCCGCGTCTTAATCCTACTACCGAATGAGGCCTATCATGTAATTGACGCTGGAAGTCCGCGTGTACTGATTTACGACGCCGCCGATTTACAGCATAAGGTACTCGTATTCACTGAGGCGGATAGCCTACCAGCCGGTGAGGATAACCCGGCAGCAAGCGCCATACGGAATCTACTTCAGGACCACCACTTGCACTATGTAGTGACCGTGCGTGACCCAGTCACTGGTGATTATACCGTGCGTGAAGTTAGCAAGCCGGGGCCTACAGTCCTGATTACCACGTCTGTACGGTCACTAGGAGCGCAGCTAATGACCCGTTTATTTACACTGGCGATATCGGACAGCCGGGAGCAAATAAGCGCGGCGCTGGAAACACAGGCGGCGTTGGAAACGGAAGGGGTTAAACCCCCGGACGGCGCGCTTATTGCCTTTCAACTTTACCTTCAACTGCGAGCGCCTATTAAGGTGCGAGTGCCTTTCACTAAGGAACTGGGGGCAGCTATGGCTAAAATGGCGGCGGCCCCCCGTATTCTGCGGGACTTCGCACGGCTGATATCACTAATCAAGACAACAGCGCTTATCCGCCACCACCAGAGGCAACTTAACGCTGAAGGGCAGATTATAGCCACGCTTGCCGATTACGAGACGGTGCGGGATTTGGTAAACGAGATGTACATTGACAGTAGTACCGGCGCTACAAGCGACATACGGAAGCTGGTTGAAGCAGTTATCCGCCTTGACGCAAGCCGTACTGAAGGCGGGCAAATTAACAATACCACGCTTGCGAAGGAATTAGGCACGGGTGTCAAACAAATCACCCGACGGGCCAGAAAAGCAATCAAATTGGGTTGGCTAGTCAATCGAGAGCAACGGAAGTCCTACCCGGCGGATTATGCGCCCGGTGAACCACTACCAGAAGTTGAAGGCTTGCCAATATTAGAGGAGTTGACAGGGTTGACGGGGTTGACATCAGGCGTGTCAACGGTTTTTGAAGCTAAAACTGAGGGGGTTGACAGGTTGACACCCCTTACCGATGATGATACACCCCCCTTTACTACTGGCCCCCATGAGTCTGCAATAGGCTTACCAGTGACAGAGGCTATCGAGGCATGGCGGGCGGCGGGCGCGCCCGTCATTCATCTGGAGCCGGGCGTCAATTGCCTTGACCTGGAGAAGTTACTTTCCCGTCCAGACGTGCCACAGGAACACCTTGAGACGGTGAGGGCATGGCTGCAACAACATAAAGGGAGATAACGGCAATGAAAGTCCAGTGCCCGCACTGCGGTAAATCTGTAGCGGTTAATGGTTTAGGACGCAAGCCGTTGAATATACCACTCAAAAATGTTTGTGAGTCACTGAGTTTACACCGCAGTGTGGCAGAAGCTGCAAAAGAACTTGGTTGTAGTGAAGGATATGTCTTCAACGCCTTAAAGGCCAATGGGTTAAGGGCGAGGGATGTTATCAAGGAGTAATTCAACGTAATTGGTCATTTTGTTGAGTTGTCGGGGGTTATAAATTATGACTCAGAGTCAGAGCACTAACTTGTCGGTACCGGTTACAGCCCTAATACGCAACAAAAGTAACCAGCAGTTAGCAATAAGGCGAGGTGAGGCTGGATCTGCCGACTATGTGGTTCACCTCAACCTTGACCAAGTAAGGCGACTTGCTGAGGCTGCCGGAGAAAGCCGGCATGGTGAACGGGATAAGCTGCTCATCCAACTGCTTTTTGATGGTTGCCCTCGCTGCTCTGAGGCGATAGGCGTTAGGCCCTGTGATATAGGTCAGGATCCGCGACGGGCTGGACAGTGAAGATAAGAGGTAAGGGTAATACAACAGCCCTAGTGGCTATATCTTCTGGACTAGCTGCCCAGCTCCAGGCTTATGCTTATCGGCATAAGTTGGATGATAGCGATAGACTCTTCCCGATAACCAGGTCTCAGGCTTTCAGAATCGTGACTGCCGCTTTTGACCGAGCTGACGTTACTAGACCGAGGCGGGAGACAGACCGGGTAGGTGCGGTTCACATTCTTCGTCATAGCGGGGCTATTGAGAGGTTAAAAATAACCGGCAATCCAAAGGCTGTGCAGGATCAGCTCCGACATAAGTCGGCGCTGATGACAATGCGTTACCTGAAGACCATAAGTGCTGATGAATCATTGCGGATCCAACAGGGGGTAGATTTCAAGTGGTAAACACCTTGGGGGCTTAGTCATAGCTGTGGATAAGTTGGCGGTTATAATTGCGAACATGATCAAATCAGCCTTGTCTTGGGAAGAGGAACATGGTATACCTCAGCACGATAACCGCAAAATCGAACCCCAAAAGCCGTTGACAATCATCGGTATCCCCGATACACTAAATGCATACGAAAATGTAGCTAAGGGGAAAAACAATGACCACCAAGACTAAAGTCAGAAATATGAACCGTGTTAAGACTTTTGAAGACCTTAGAGGTCTTCGCGCTGAGGGCTATATTAGGGATTCAACGCCTGACCAGCGTGATGGTTATGGCCCAGATATCCAACGCCACAACGAAGAGCGGTTCGCCCAGAGTTACGGACTTATTTTTGGTGATCGCTGGTACACCGAATTCGTGAGTGGTCGCAGCGCCAGTAAACGCTATGAATTCCAACAAGTTCTGGAAGATGCTAGATTGGATTTGTTTGACGTACTTTTAGTGGACCATACATCGCGCTTTGGGCGCAACCAAAAGGAATGTATTCGGTACAAAGAGGAATTAACCCGCTTTGGTAAGACCGTAATCTTTGTTAGTCAGGGGATCATCTCCGGAAGTGACCAGGACTTCTTGAGCGAACGCATCCACGAGACTTTAGACGAACAGTACAGCCGGGATCTTTCCAGATACGTCTCCGAAGGATTGAAACAAAAGGTCGAAGATGGGCTTCATATCGGTCTTGCCCCACTAGGTTATAAGAGCGAGTTAAAATCGGCTCACCAAGAACGCAAAGTTCCAGATCCAGTGACAATGCCTGCTCTTCTTACGGCTCTCCAAGATTATGCTCCGGGTAAATTATCATATCGGGAAGTTGCAGAGCACCTGAATATCCTTGGCTACCGGACTCGCAAAGGCAACCTGTTTACGGAACACACGATCATGGATATTTTCAATAACCGCTTTTACGAGGGTAAATTAGTCTATCATAAGGGCTTACCAGATGAGAAGATTGTTGATGGCAGCCACGAAGTCAGTCCAGAAGTCCGCGAGTTATGGTTGCGCTGCCAGCAGGTTAAAGCTGAACGGCGTAATTCCACCCGGGGTCAACCCAGGGGTCCTGACAGGCATTTCCCCTTCTCCAAAGTACTGCGGTGCCAACGATGCCATCAACCATACTATGGTGAAACTGTTTACAATTCTGGCAACGCCAAACTGCGGTTATCCCATGAGCGCAAGAATTCGGGTCGTAATTGCGATGCCTGGCCTCGTTCTCAATCTGTCGAAGCTATAAGTTGGCAGTTTCAGGATCGCGTCCTGCCGCACTTGGTATTACCGGATACCTGGAAGTCTATGATTTTAGAAGCAACCCAGCGTGAAGATGAAGTTCAGATTAACGTCAATGAGATACCGCGCATTCAAAGGGCGTTGGAAAATCTGCGTAAACAGCATTTATGGGGTGACCTGTCTGACAAAGCCTACTGTCAGGAGCGTGTTGCATTGGAACGGCAAATGAAGCTCGCCTCGCCACCAACTCAAGCCAGGAACCTACCGAATATACAAAGAGCAGCAGAATTACTTAATAACATGCCCGCTCTCTGGTCCCACTCTGGGGTAACAGACGAACAGAGAGAGTCTTTCTTACGAGAAATATTCGCGCAGATTACTATTGACGGTAAACAAATAACTGCCATCGAACCAAAATCATCCTACACTCCCCTGTTTGCTACCATGGCACTAAATCCAGAATCTGGATATTGCAAGACGGAGCCTAGTGTCTTGACACCCTGATTCTTGTAAAAACTCCCCCAGTAGGGGAGGCTTTCCAGTCTTGATAGGCCGTACAGGTCTCGAACCTGTGACACCCTGATTAAAAGTAAACGGCACACGTATCCAGGCTCAACAATTGCCAAGAGTGTTACTTACTGCAAGAAAGCCTAAATCCTTTACCTCATTGCACGATTTAGCGAATTGTTACATCGGGAATAAAATGGTTCCTTTTTGTAAGTTGCAGCGCCACTCTTAGCTTTCAAGCGTAAGATTGAGTGGATCTTTTTTGTCCGGTAAACCAATAGTCATGAATTATATACTTGGAAATTTTATAATTCACTTGTGAATTTACCTTCATAAAGTATTACAATATAGTTGATTCTCTTTCACCAAATCTTGCTATAATTACGCAGTCGACACGATTTCTGATAGGAAGCCTTAATGGATGCTGATAGAAAGAAGTTGGTGTTTCTATTCGGGGCTGGTGCTTCGGTTCCAGCAGGTTGCAAAACAACCCAACAGCTGACTGATCGACTAATACAGATAATAGACGAGGATGAATACATCTCTTCCGAATACCCTTGGTTAAAACAACTATGGAAGTTAATACAGCAACACGCTATAAATACATCATTGACCATGAGCCGTTTCAATCCTAACTACGAAAACCTTATTTATGCGATAGAACTCCTTGAGGAATACGCAGGAACTGTTCTTCTTCCTAAAGCACCGAGTTTAACAACAATAAAGGATCTCGGTGAAATGCTTGGTTTTAATAATCCTATCGAAGCATATTCGGCCTTCTCATATGCTTTGATGAAGATTTCCGCAGATTATCAAGCGTTAAACCTGCCACTACTGCCAGTCCAAATTAAAGGTACCTCAGCAAAGTATATGTGGGCAGAGAAAATACTGCGAAAAATTATTGCCGACGAGATTACTAGAGAATACGACTTGCAATATCTAACTCCATTTAAGAAGCTCATTTTAGAAGAAAAACGAGATTCAGTAGTTGCTACCACTAATTACGATTTAGTTCTAGATCAATTCTTTAATGGCAACGAAATACTCTACGACGATGGATTCTGTATCTCAGAGACACTATCTCCTTGGAATGGATTCCGCAAGCAAAATCAAGGCATAACTTATTTGAAACTGCATGGATCATTGACTTGGTTTCAGATTGATAAACGATGGTTTTCAGTATTACCATCTCAACTAGCAGCTAACGAAGTATACAAATGCCCGAGTACTGACATTACTAGTTTTATAAAAGACGAGTTGAATAATAAGCAACTGAAGAACAAAAAATATAAGTACGAATTCAATAACCCTCATTTGATTATAGGCGGCTCAAAGGACAAGAAAATATTACAGAGACCCTTTATAGAAATAGGCCGTGAGTGGCTAAATTCGTTGGCATTTGCAGAAACCTTGGTAATTATTGGCTCCGGTGCCTCAGATTTTCACCTTTTACAACAGATGAGGGGAATATTAGTCAACAACAAACAACTTGATAAGATTATCTGCATAAATCCCAGAAGTGATATTAATAACGCATATGGGCGGTTCTTCAAAAATGTTACCGGCACCGGAAATCCGCCCTATATGTTTTTAATTGATTGTTGTTGGGATTTTAATGAGATAAGTAAAAAACATAGACTTCCATTACAAGATATGTTATCTATGTCCAGCACGGAGCTAATGACGCATTTCAAAGACAAGTTGAAAGCATAATGCACGGCGCTATATTTATTATGTGAACTAATGCATAAAAAGGTGCGCCGAATTTCACGCCTAAAGCCCAAGATCAGAACTTCCCATTAAATAAGGAACGATTTTCACGCCCAAGGAGTTCATCGCTATTAAAGCTATTTCCGCAACTTTTCTATGACCTTTCTTATTGAATCTTGGACAAATTCATCCCTTTCTTCCTCCAGAACCTGAACAAGAGGTTCTACTACCCTCTTATCTCCTATCTTTCCAAGGGCAGCAATTGCTTCCTGTCGAACAAATCTATTTTCATCCTTCAACACTAGGATAAGAGCATCTACAGCTTTTTCATCTCCCATTATCCCAAGCATTTCTGTTGCATGTCGCCTAACACTACTATCCCTGAGTTTAAGGTCTTTGATCAGCTCTGCAGTATCTTTCATTTTTACCCCGCCTTTTCATTTGACCTGCCTAAATAATTATAACACTTATTAATATGTGATTTGTTAAATGTATATAACACTCTGTTTTGTTTGGCAGAGGTGCTGACACAACATGAACGAAAGGCACTGAAGTATTAAAGAAGACGAACTTGATATAATAAATCGTAGAAATCAGAAAAAGCGCTGCCTTTTATTGAGTGTGTATCGAGTAAATCTAGTAGATGGCCCGTGGCAAATACATAATCAGCCTGACGTGCCGCCTCCAAGTCAGAGAGCCCATCCCCTAAATAAATGATTTTCTCCCCTCGTTTCTTAAGCCAGGTCAAATATTTTTTCTTAAATCCTTGGTTGATAATGTTGCCTTCAGGATCATAGTAGACTACGTCAATGCCATCATGGCTAAAGGAGGTTCGCCCACAAATTAATTCTAAACCCGACATACCAGTCTCTGCTAATACGGGTTCAATGTAAAAATCAAGTCCACTACTAACGATAGCAAAATGTATAGCACTCTCCTGGCAAAACCTGACAAACTCAACGAAGCCCGGTCTTAGGTCAACGTGCTGGCGAATGAACGCTTGCAGTCTCTCTTTAGGTTCTTTAACGAGGGCAAACTGTAATTTGTTGCTTTGTTCAACAGTTAGATGGCCATGAAGATAGTCACTGTCAATCTTTTGCCAGTCGCTGCCGGCATATTGCTCTCTAAGTAGAATACTAAGATTGTTTCTGATAATAGTACCATCAAAGTCACACTGGATAATCATTGCTCACTCCTGAAGTACCTGAATGTTGGAGGTGAAATTGGCGGTGTTTCTATGGGTCATCGCTACTTCGTGAGATAGGTTTGGATTGGTTGTCCTTTTGCCCCAGATATCTATACATATAAATGAGCCTGTAGAAAACCACTACGTTGGTTAAGACGGCTAGGACGATAAGACAGAAGTAAGCTTGCCCGATGACTGCCCCGAGCATTATCAGGAATAGTCTTATATCACGTGAGGCTAGGGACTTGAATCCTTTATCGAAGAGATGGCGATGATTCGGGCTAATGCGCGCTCTGGTATAGCTAATGCAAATGATACCAGTGATAGCCAGAAGGCCAGCTAGCCAAATGCCAGAATATGTCTCATGATACAAAGACCATAAGGTTAGTCCCAGCACTATCAAAATATCAGCATATCGGTCAAGGACAGAGTCCAGAAAGCTGCCGAACTCCGATGTCATACCTTTCAGCCGGGCCAGGCTACCATCTATACCATCAACAATAGATGATAGCTGGACTAAAAGACCGGCTATTATATTATAGCCAAGGACGAAGCTGACAGAAGACAGCAGAGCGATGCTAAATGCTGCCCATGTCATCTGATTAGGTGTTACTTTTGTCTTTGCCAGTAGCCTTGCCATCGGCTCTGACATTTTCCTGTTAATGTGCTTAGAAATATAGCCATCGTACACAGTCTCCATCCCTACCTGCTATCCCCTTACCATGTCTAAATCTTCCTTAGTATCTACATCTGCCCAGAAGCAGCCGCTAACATCACAGGTATCAAAAGGGTGTCCCCGGCTGACTAAGAAGCTGGTAACATCACTAATGGTAACCTCAATGCCACGACGTTTAACAAGCTCGTGTAGAGCCTGAAAGAAGTTCTCTGTGAGAAAAAAGACTCCGGTATCAAGAGCATCCCAGTGAAGAAGTTCCTTGCCAATATCCTTGACGCAGCCAGTGCTATCAACAGCAACCTTGGTTGCCTCGGCCAGTTCATGGTGGTGAGCCGGCGTATAATCAACACAAAGTGTTTCATTGAAGGGCTGTCTGTCCAGAAGGTGCTTCACTATCTCTCCATCGATTAAATGGTCTCCCATGCATAGAACTACTGGCTCTCCCAGTGCCCACTCCCTAGCTTTGTATACTGAGATGGCATTCCCGCCAAGATAATCAGAGTTGCGGATATATTGCAGCCTCACACCAAAGTCGCTACCAGTGCCTAGCGTCTCTATTACCTTGTCCCCTAAGTAACCAACCACAATGACTATATCATAAACTTCAGCTGCTGCTAATGCCTTAATAGGGTAGCTTATTAGTTGTTCCTTACCATTCACTGGTAGCAGAACCTTTGGACGGATGGCAGTCAGAGTGCCCAGACGGTCACCATCACCAGCCGCTAGGATAATACCTTTATTAGTCTTTTCTTTACGCATTAAGACGCCTCATTTCCTATTTCGCAGAAACTCCGGGGCACTAGTACTGATATCTGGAGGTACCTGTTTGCGATACTTTGGTGTGCCTCGTCGGGTGTGGGTAGCTAACACTATACTAAGGGGGATAAGGTAGTTTGTCAAACAAGGCGTAACAGGAATTCCATCTCGAGATGTTGATGCCGATTGTACATTTCATCGGAATGTGATCCAGCAGAACGACAGAACGTGTAGCCTAAAAAGGAAGATTATTGACTGTTGACTGAGTGACGTATATTATTACATGCAACACACACGGTCAAGGAGGTAAGAGCAAATGGAAAAGACTTCCACTGGATTAAATGAAAATGTTGCTGGATTATTGTGTTACGTATTAAGCTGGATAAGTGGTGTCGTCTTTATCCTGATAGAACAGGAAAACAAGTTTGTTCGCTTCCACGCTATACAATCGATTGTGGTGTTTGGTGCTCTTACTGTTGCTGGATTTATGCTCGGTTGGATACCCGTTATTGGAGGTTTCTTCACTTGGGTTATCTCAGTCTTATGCTTCATTCTTTGGATAGTCCTGATGGTTAAGGCTTATCAGGGAACCAAGTATAAGCTACCTTGGGCAGGAGATTTTGCTGAAAAGAGGTCAGGCTAAAATAACCCCAGAGATGGACAGCATAGTTTTAGCTTTGCATAGGGATGTCGCTTTTAAAATCTAATTTTCTTATTTCCCCTTCTCTTTCTTAAAGCAATCCGCTACGCTCTTTCCAAAGTCCTCGGCTGCTTTTCCTACATCTCTGAATTTATCTTTGACATCTTCGTCTTTAAACCTGCTTCCAAAAGTTTTTGCAGATTCAGCCGTAGCGTCCGTAAATTTTTTGGCCTTTTCTTTTAACTCAGGGTCATTAAATATTTCGCTAATAGCCTGCCCGAATGTTCTAAATATGTCAGCGAAGTTTTCAGTGGATGTCTTCTTATCAGCATTGTCTTCTTGCGACATGATACTCCTCCCTGGTTTTTTCATGCGTTTGTTCTGTAGTTTAATACTCCCGAAAGATTTAATCAATATTAGAAAAAGGAACCTTTTACCCCCCAGCTAACAGAACGTCAGAAAGTGCAACTTGTAGATTATGCTGCTGAAATGACGTTGGCGTAACTACTTCCCATGGCGAATGGCCTGGATGATACCGTCGAGACTTTGAAGGAATCGAGAACGATCTCGTTTCTCGAAGGGAGCTGGGCCACCAGTAATTGTCCCGATATCACGCAAGTGAGACATTAGATCCCGGGTCGCGAGGGCATCGCCGATGGAATCATCAGTGAAAACGCGACCATTTGGCGCCAATACTCGGGCGCCTTTTTTCAGGCACCGCGAAGCGAGCGGGATATCCCCAGAGATCACAATATCATTCTTTGTGATATGCTCGACAATCCAGTCATCCGCCGCATCGAACTGGTCGCTCACAACAACCAGTTTGAGCCAGCCCTCGCTAGGTATA
>JAUVXS010000018.1 GCA_030603485.1 Dehalococcoidia bacterium | reverse complement strand
GTGCCCTTGCATCAGGCCTTTTGGGAATACTGGCAATTATTTTTGTGTCACTGTCAAAGAGAGAATTTGAAGCGCAGAAATAGATGTCGAAGTGGCGGAAAGGCAGTCGTACCATGTTCGCAAGTATATTATGAGTGCTGGCTGGGTGTTCCCAGGCTGGATAGGCTTCTCTCAATGGTTTAAAAAGGAGCTTGGCGATTATCCGCAAAAAGAGATGTTGGTTAGTTTAGGGAGGATGAGCAAGGCAGAGCGTGAAGAGCACACGTGGTTTGGGTTGTATTTGTGGGAGAAGGAAGGTAATATTGGAAAAAATGTTATGTGAATGTATAATGGGAAGAAGAGGTATATTATTAACGCTATAGGAGGAAGAAGTTAATGCCGAAATACAAGTACGAATTTGCAGGGCCGAGTTATGTTGAGGAGAAGATAGTAACACGAAAAGGTGAGACAGTAGGATTTATCCGAATCAAGTCTTCGTCTGTTCTCTGGAAACCTGCTGGTGAGCAGCAATACTATGCCGTAGGGCTTGACGATTTTGTTGAGTGGATAACGAGTCCAAGAACAGATGCTGCTAGGACAAGTAGGTAGAAAAGTAATTATGGTGAGTGTGATGGTGGTTAGGCCCGATTCTTACCAAGAACGTGCTCTACCTACTGAGCTATGTGGGCCTCCTGCACTTTACAGTGGAGGGGGTAGGATTCGAACCTACGCAGCCCTTACGGGCGGCAGATTTACAGTCTGCTCCGATTAACCACTCCGGCACCCCTCCCTGATATAAGCTTATCATAGAATATATGAAAAACCCAGCCCGAGAGGGGATTCGAACCCACTAACCTACCGATTACAAGTCGGTTGCTCTACCATTGAGCTACTCGGGCAATTTTTGGCTACAATTTCGGCTCAATAGTATAGATAAGGGGAAATTCTCTGTCAACTAAGAGACGATTGGAGGCAATCTCTTGTTGCATTATCCAAATCAATCATGCTACATTATACCAGTTTTACTAAATACCATCATATTAGATTGTAAGCATGATAGATAATGCTTTATTAAAACAATTGCTGGAAGCAGGTGCCCACTTTGGTCACCACACAAGTTACTGGCATCCCAAGGCGAAGAAATATATTTTTACCCAGCGCAATGGTATCCACATAATCGACTTGGAGCAGACAGTTACCATGTTAGAAAAGGCCTGCGCCTTTGTCCAAGATTTGGCAGCTCGAGGGCAAAGCATTCTTCTTGTCGGCACTAAAAAACAGGCTCAACAGACCATAGAAGAAGAGGCTGTGAAGTGTGGTATGAGCTATATTAATCAAAGATGGCTGGGTGGTATGCTAACTAACTTCGTCGTCATACAAGCCCGGATCGACCATTTAGTTCGTTTAGAGAATCAAAGAGACAAAGGTGAACTTGACGGCTTGCCCAAAAAAGAACGGGTGAAGATAGAGAAGGAAATTTCCCACCTAAACACTCAAATGGGGGGCTTTAAGGAAATGACTACCCTTCCTGCAGCCCTCTTCATTACTGATCCTATTAAAGATAAGATTGCTTTTACTGAAGCTAAAAAATTGGGCATACCTGTGATCGCTATTGTGGATACTAATTGTAATCCTGACGGCATCGATTATCCCATCGCCGGCAATGATGATGCTGTCAAGGCGATTAAATTAATTTCTAGCAAAATAGCTGATGCCCTAATTGAAGGTAAAGCTGAAGCGTTTTCTGGAGAGGTGGAAGTTACTAAATTAGTTACTGCAGAGGAGCGTGAAGAAGCCATTGAAATTCTAGGTTCTTATACCTTTGAGCCAGAGGAACCAGCGAAGCCAGAGGAACCAGCGAAGCTAAAGGAACCAGCGAAGCTAAAGGAACCAGCGAAGCTAGAGGAACCAGCGAAGCTAGAGGAACCAGCGAAGCTAGAGGAACCAGCGAAGCCAGAGGAACCAGCGAAACCAGGTAAATCAGGTAAACCAAGTAAGCCAAAGGAGCCAGAAGGAGAAATTACATCTACATGAAAATACCAATCGAGACAGTAAAGGAGTTAAGAAACAGAACTAATGCGGGCATAGCTGACTGTAGTAAGGCTCTGTTAGAGGTAGGTGGTGATATGGAGAAGGCAATCGAATGCTTGAAACAGCGTGGGGCAGCAATTGCTGAAAAGAAGAAGGATGTAGCTACAACCGAAGGTGTAATCGAAACTTATATTCATCATACCAAGCGCATAGGAGCATTAGTGGAGTTAAACTGTGAAACCGATTTTGTGGCCCACACCGATGAATTTAAAGAACTTGCTCACGACTTAGCTATGCAGATAGCTGCTAATACCCCGCAATTTATCACTATTGAAGATATGCCACCAGAAACAGACCCAACAGACCCCCAAGCAGCTTGTCTTCTTAGCCAGCTTTTTATTAAAGAACCTACCAAGACGGTACAAGAAGTTATTACTGAAACAATTACTAAAGTAGGTGAGAACATAAAAGTACGCAGATTCGCTAGATTCGAGCTTGGTGCCGATCACTAGGCCATGTTAGATGAACTACTCGCTGAACTGAACTCCAGAATGCAGAAGGCCACAGATGGGTTGGCTAGAGAATTAGCTACCCTCCGTGCCGGGCGTGCCACTACTGCGTTGCTTGACAACATCATGGTTGACTATCAAGGCACGTCTGTCCCACTCTATCAACTTGCTACCATGTCTATACCAGAGGCTAATCTAATCATTATTCAACCCTGGGATCACACATCATTGCGTGACATTGAAAGAGCCATTCTCACAGCCAACATCGGCCTTAACCCTGCGAATGATGGCAGTGTAATTCGGGTAGTCATTCCACCCCTTAGTGAGGAGCGGCGCAAGGAGTTGGTCAAGTTGGTATCCAGGAAAGTGGAGGAGCGGCGGATTGCCATACGCAATATAAGAAGAGATGGCATTGAGAAACTGAGAGAGATGGAGAAAAATAAAGAAATATCGCAAGATGAACTTAAAAATAATACTAAGAAAATCGACCAGCTTACAGAGGCTTGTATAGATAAGGTAAGTGAATTGGGACAGAGCAAGGAAAGGGAAATACAGGAAATATAATTCGCCTCATCAATATCCGGCAAAAAATCCGCACTAACTATTAGAGTTGTTTGATATCGTTAAGTTGTCATCCCTCAATCCTTGGCTATTTGTCGTTCTGCCCCTGAACCCCTCGCTCCCACTCACGGTAATATATCAGACATGACGCCGATTTGGTGAAACCTATTTATCAGACTGGCCGCTGGCAAGCCTATTGTCACTTAAAAGCTGCTAAAATAGAGCTATGCTCAAGCACAGAGTTATTACTGCCGCTGTTGGCGTGCCCCTCGTTGTTGTTGCCATCTGGTTTGGTGACCTCTGGTTTACTATTCTTATAGGCGCAGCGGCGTTAGCCGGCACCTACGAGTTCTACCACATGGCCAAGTTGGACAGGAGAGAGCCTCTGATTTATTTGGGCTTACTATGGGCACTGGCACTTGTCTTAAGTCCTCATTATCATGACGGGAGCTCTGATGTTTTGCCCCTAGTTATTACTGCTACTATGATGATTTCCTTGATTTGTCTATTACGCCGCCCATCAAGAGAAACAGCATTTCGCAACTGGGCATGGGCGATAGTGGGTGCTCTCTACGTGGGTTGGATGCTTAGCTATTGGCTGAATTTGCGTGGTCTGGTAGATGGTCGAAATTGGGTTTTCTTGGCAATGCTCACTACATTTGCCAACGATACAGGTGCTTTTTTTATTGGAAGAGCAAAGGGTAAACGTAGGCTGATTCCCGTGATAAGCCCGTCTAAAACTTGGGAAGGAGCGATAGGGGGCTTAATATGCGCCATTCTGGCCGCTATCGTAATAACGACGGTTCTTAACCAGATTTCTCCTTTTACTTTTAAATACTGGCAAATTATACTCCTCGGCTTTCTCGTTGGCCTCTTTGCTCAGCTTGGCGATTTGGTTGAATCCTTGCTCAAGCGCAATATGGGGGTGAAAGAATCAGGTAATCTGCTACCAGGACACGGTGGTATCCTTGACCGCTTCGATAGCCTCATCTTTGTAGGGGCAGTGGTATACTATTACATAATATGGGTCGTGTGAAAAGAATAGCTATTCTGGGCTCGACAGGTTCTATAGGGCGGCAGGCTCTGGACTTAATCCGTGCCCTGCCTGACGAATTAAAACTAGTAGCTCTAACCGGGGACAAAAATCTTGAGCTTCTGGAAAGACAAATCAGGGAATTTCAGCCCAAAATGTTTTGTTCCTCAGTTAAGCTTGACAATAGTTACGGCGGGGAATTTTTGTCCGTGGAAGAGATGGTCAGCCATCCCGAGGTCGACTTCGTTATTGTGGCCACTGCGGGTAAGGCGGGATTAAGCCCTACTCTGGCGGCTCTAAAGGCTGGCAAGACAGTTGCCCTTGCTAACAAAGAGGTATTGGTGATGGCTGGTGAAATTATCGTTCATGAGGCTAGCCTCCATCAAACTCAAATTTTGCCTATCGATAGTGAGCATAGTGCCATCTGGCAATGTTTGCAGGGAGAAGAAAATAAACCGCAGAGGCTTTTTCTCACTGCCTCGGGGGGACCTTTTTATCACTACTCGCAGCCACAATTGGCTGAGGTAACTCCGGAGCAAGCTCTTCAACACCCCGTATGGAAGATGGGAAGAAAAGTAACCATAGATTCAGCAACCCTTATGAATAAAGGATTAGAGGTCCTCGAAGCTCATTGGCTTTTCTCTTTCCCTTTTGATAGTATTGAAATATTAATACATCCCCAGTCTATCGTTCACTCCATGGTGGAGTTTATGGATGGTTCCCTGAAAGCTCAGCTTAGCTGGCCTGATATGAGGCTGCCCATTCAATATGCTCTTTCCTATCCCCAGAGGTGGCCAAATCCAGAATTACCCCGCCTTGATTGGAATAAAGCCAACTCTCTGAACTTTGAGCCCGTGGACTATGATAAATTCCCCTGTCTCAAGTTGGCTGTGGATGCTGGCAAATCAGGAGGAACTTATCCGGCAGCACTTTGCGCCGCAGATGAGATGGCTGTAGAGCTTTTTCTCAGTCACAAAATAAGTTTTACCGATATAGCCACAATCGTACAAAAAACGCTTGGGCAACATCAAAACATCAGTCAGCCATCTCTGGAGGAAATACTGGCTGCTGACGACTGGGCAAGGGAATGCGCTACACGTCTTTGCCTTGATCACTACAAGCAGCCTGAGCGACCAAGCAATCTCGGGATAGAGAGATAATAGATGAGCGTGGCTATAATCATTATTATTTTCATAGTAGCTCTATTCGTGACGTTGTACCTTCACGAATTGGGGCACTTCATCGCCGCTAAGCGTGCCGGAGTGAAGGTGGAAGAGTTCGGCATAGGCCTTCCCCCACGACTTTTTGGTATTAAACGAGGCGAGACAATATACTCAGTTAATGCCATACCTCTGGGAGCCTTTGTTAAGACTGCTGGGGAAAACGACCCCACAATACCCCGTAGCCTGGCTGGCAAAGGACCGTGGACCAGGTTAGGAGTCTATGCTGCCGGTCCGCTGGTCAACATCTTCCTGGCCTTCGTTCTCCTCAGTGCTTTCCAGGCGCTACCCTATTCTGTCATTACCGGCGATGGACTCATGGTGCATTCTGTAGTGGAGAATTCTCCTGCGGAGGAAGCAGGCATCGAGTCCGGCGATATAATTCTGGAGATAGAGGAACAACCCGTTCATACGCGGGCGGATGTGCAGGATATAGTAAATTCAGCCGAAGAAGGGGCAGAGATAACTTTGCTCCTGCTAAAGAACGGCCAGGAAAACGAAATCAGGTTGGAGCCGAAATTCGACCCAGAAGACCAACGAAGATTAATCGGCGTCTTTTTGCCTTGGTGGAATATCGTGAGCCAGGTGGAGGAAGGCTCGCCAGCCTATGAAGCTGGGCTCAGACCTGGCGATACTGTCCTGAGCATCAATGAACTGCCTGTATACAATGTTGAGAGTATGTCCGGTGCCCTGCGTTCCGTTGAGGAAGGTGAAGAAATAAAGCTGGTTTTGCTCCGAGATCAGGAGACAGAGGAAATCTCTATGACTAATAACGGCTACGAAACCCTGCCAGGTGTGGAGATGCGATGGGTGGACGGGACTCATATCGAACAAGAGCGACTTCCCGTGTGGAGGGCAGTCTATGCAGGGGCTAACTTCATCGTCCGTATGCCAGTGCTCATAATAGAGGCTATCCCTCTAATCATAAAATCTCCCGATATGGCACTGGTGGGACCCATAGGTGCTGGCCAGTTAACGGTGGAGATAGTGCGCTCCTCTGGCTTTAGCAGCATACTATTCATGGCCGGTATAATCAGCCTGGGTATAGCCATATTTAATCTCCTCCCCATCCCCCCTCTAGACGGAGGGGGCATGCTCGTGGCATTTATTGAAGGGCTCAGGCGTGGGAAACGTCTTTCCCCTCGGGCAGTTCGCCTGGCCTATACTATCGGCACCACTTTTTTAATTGCACTTGTGGTCTTGATAACCTTTAGCGATATCCTGCGTCTAATCCGTGGCGGAGGCTTTGGATTATGACACGTCGAATCTCTAAACCTTTGAGAATTGGCAAAGTGACCATTGGCGGCAACTCCCCAATCGTGGTGCAATCTATGACCAAAACCGATACCCGTGATATCCCCACCACTGTAAACCAGATTAAGGAACTAGAAGAGTGTGGCTGTGAGATAGTGCGAGTGGCAGTTCCCGACAAGGAAGCTGCTGAAAGCATTGCAGCGATAAAAAAGAGCGTTTCGCTACCTCTCATTGCTGATATACATTTTGACTACCGCTTGGCTTTGGTTGCGCTGCAATCCGGTGTTGATGGACTGCGCCTCAATCCCGGCAACATCGGAGACAAAGAGCAGATTGCCAGGGTAGTAACTGCTGCTAAAGAAAGAGAGGTACCTATCCGTATTGGAGTGAATGCCGGCAGTCTGTCTGCCGATTTTCAGCCCGATGCTCCATTGGTTGAGCGCATGGTCAACATAGCATTGGAGCAAATAAGGCTTATGGAAAGCCTGGACTTTGGTTTACTCAAGGTCTCCCTAAAAGCCTTTGATGTTCCCACTACCATCCAGGCTTGTCAAAAGATTGCTGATAAGATGCCCTATCCACTACATCTAGGCGTCACGGAGGCCGGGCTCCCCCGGACGGGAGCCGTCCGCAGCGCTATAGGCATTGGCATACTTCTCTATCAAGGGATTGGTGATACCATACGCATTTCTCTCAGTGCTCATCCTTGTGAGGAGGTATTCGTGGCTTACGAAATTCTAAAAAGTTTGGGGCTTCGTCAACGGGGTCCGACTCTGGTAAGCTGCCCTTCCTGCGGCCGGGCCGAAGTTGATATCATTGCCCTGGCTGAGGCGGTAAGCAAGCGCTTGGAAAAGATAAACAAGCCTGTTAAGGTGGCGGTCATGGGCTGCGTAGTCAATGGTCCCGGCGAGGCTAAAGATGCCGACGTGGGCATTGCCTGCGGCAAGGGGAAGGGTGCTATATTTAGGAAGGGAGAGGTAGTGGGCACAGCGAGTGAGGATGATCTATTAGAAGCCTTAATGGCAGAAATAAACTCTCCGATAGGCAAGGATTAGAGTAAAGGTAATAGAAGTGCGTTTTTCTAAGCTTTTTGGCAAGACATTGCGGCAGGCACCCGCTGAAGCAGAAAGTGTAAGCCATCAGCTATTGCTCAGGGCGGGCATGATTGCCCAGGAGGCTGCCGGCATTTACTCTTATTTGCCTCTAGGGTGGCGGGTGCTAAGGAATATAGAAAACATAATCAGGGAGGAAATGGATAAGGCCGGCGGGCAGGAATTGATGCTGCCCGTGTTGCAGCCTTTTGAATTGTGGCAGCAATCAGGCAGGTATGCTTCCTTTGGCAAATCCCTATTCACTTTGACCGACCGCAAGGAGCATACACTGGCTCTGGGACCCACCCATGAAGAAGTTATTACCGACCTTGTCCACCGCTACGTGCAAAGCTACCGGGAGCTTCCTCTACTCCTCTATCAAATACAGACCAAGCTTCGCGATGAGCCTCGACCCCGCGGTGGCTTATTGAGAGTTCGCGAGTTTATCATGAAGGACCTTTACAGCTTTGATGCCGACGAGGCTGGTCTCGATGAAAGTTACCAGAGTATGTGTCAGGCTTACAGGAATATCTATACCCGCCTTGACTTACCAGCATTAATAGTAGAGGCTGATAGTGGTGCCATAGGGGGCAAGGATTCTCACGAGTTCATGGTTCTCACTGAAGGCGGTGAAGACGAGGTTATTTATTGCTCCAATTGTGGCTACGCTGCCAATGCAGATAAGGCTCAATTTGTGAAAACAGTCGAACCTGTCATTCGAAGCCAAAGCCCCGATAGTAGCGAAGGGGAAGCGAAGAATCTCCCTCCCTTGGAGGAGATAGCCACGCCAGAGACGAAAACCATAGAGGAAGTGGCTAGTTTTGTCGGCGTGCCGACAAATCAAACGCTTAAGGCGGTGTTTTATTTTATCGACGGAGAATTTATCTTCGTTATCATTCGGGGCGATCTGGAAGTCAACGAAACGAAGTTAAGAAATGCTCTAAAGTGCTCTGAGCTTCGCTTGGCTACGGAAGGTGAAGTAAATGAAGCTGGACTTATAGCTGGTTTTGCCTCACCCATAGGTATAAAGGGAATCAAAACTGTTGCTGATGATTCCATAACATCAGGCTTTAATTTCATTGTTGGTGCTAATAAGCCAAGGTATCACTTCAGGAATGCCAATTACCCCAGGGATTTTCAGGTTGACCTCATAGCTGATATCGCTCTGGCTCAGCCGGGAGATAGCTGCCCCAGGTGCCGCGGCAAACTATCCTCGGCTCGGGGCATTGAAGTGGGGCATGTATTTAAGTTGGGCACCTTCATCAGCGAGAGATTCGGAGCGTCTTTCTTAGACAGTGACGGTAAATCTCGACCTATTATCATGGGCTGCTATGGCATTGGCTTGGGGCGATTGCTGGCAGCCATAGTAGAACAAAGCCACGACGACAAAGGCATTATCTGGCCGCTCTCTGTAGCCCCTTATCAGGTCTACCTTTGTCCTCTGCATCTGGACAAGTCGGCAGTCCTCCCTACGGCAGAAAGGATTTATCAAGAACTACAAAAAGAAGGCCTTGAAGTGCTTTTCGATGACCGTGACGACTCTCCCGGCGTTAAATTCAACGATGCTGACCTTCTGGGAATACCACTGCGATTGACCTTGTCTCCACGCACCTTACAAAGCCAGAGCGTAGAAGCAAAATGGCGCACGGAGAAGGAAGCCCAGCTTTTGCCTGTAGAAAACCTGGCTGCCGAGGTAAAGAAGCTTCTAGATGAGAACGTAAGCTTTCAATCTTAATCGCTTTTAGCTCACTATTATCGTCGAGCAGTAAGGCAAATCAAAATGCCTCAGAGATAAAGCAGGCTATGGCTGGACATAAATATAGATTTCTGCCTTTCCTTGACTAACTCAGTCCCGCAAAGTAGCACCAAGTTCCTGATACAGTCTATTGAGCATCTGTTCCTGAGTCCGGTCAACTTCCTCATCGGTCAAGGTATGGCTGGGAGATTGATAGATAATTCTAATGGCAAAAGATTTCTTGCCCTCGGGTATTTGCTTGCCTCGATAAAGGTCAAAGAGAGTTATCTGCGTTACTAGTGGAAAGCTCTGGATTATATTCTCCACACTTCGATAGTTCACTTGTTCATCTATTACTAAGGCGATATCCCGGGTTACGGCAGGAAACCGTGAGATGGGGTGGTATTCCTTTGTCCTGGTAAGCCGGGTCAACAGCTTTTTCAGGTCAATTTCAATGAGGCAAATATTGTTAGAAAGCTCAAAGGCTTGCATTACCCTCGGATGCACGTCCCCTACAATACCCACTTTGTCATCTTCAACGATTATGTTAGCCCCTCGTCCCGGGAGTAGAATTTCATCATCGCCAATATTAAAACTCGCTTTCAACCCCAACTGGTTCAGGAGATTTTCCACTACCGCCTTAGCGTCAAAGAAATCGAGCATCTCCTTATCAGTATGCCAGGACAACTCCAATCTTGAGCTGCTGAGTACAGCACAGAGCATCTCTTTTTCTTCAGGTAAATCCTTGCCTCGCGGCAAAAATACCTTACCAATTTCAAAGAGCCTTATGCCCGCTTGTTCAAACTTTTGGTTATGTGCCAACGTGGACAGAAGACCAGCCCGTAAACTGGTACGCAAGAATTCCTGTTCCCTCGTCATAGGGTTAGCTACCTTTAACGGCGGAATTTTCAATTCAAGCTTTGGGGAAAGCTTCTGCAATTTCTCCAGGCTGACTAAAGAATAAGTTAATATCTCTTGAAAGCCCAAGCCAGGCAGAATATTACGTAATTTCTCCTTGATATTGCTTTGCTGGGCTACTGGTGACAACTGTGATTCCTGTTGAGGCAAAGGAGAGCCAAGCCTGGTGATAGGAATCTTTTCATAACCAATGATGCGAACTACCTCCTCCACGAGGTCAGCAGAGCATTTAATGTCGCCGCGCCAATAAGGCGCGGACACCGAAATTTGTGAGCCTGAATCGCCCTCCTGGCACTCGAAGCCCAGAGCTTCTAATACCTTACGGATTTCATCAATATTGAGCTTCAAGCCTGTAAGACGTTTCACTTCCCGGGCAGTAAGTAATATGAGCTTTGGTTCTGATTTCCCGGGATAAACATCAATGATACCCCTGGCTGCTCTGTCGCCGGCTAGCTCCAGTAGCAGTTGAGTTGCCCGCTTCAAGGGTAATAATGGAAGTTCGCTATTAAGCCCTTTGTCAAAGCGAATCGAGGCCTCGCTTTGAAGTTGCAGATGGCTACAGCCTCGACGAATGGTAGCCTGGTTAAAATTCGCTGACTCCAGGAGGATAGTGTCAGTTTTGTCCGTAACTTCGGAATCCAGGCCGCCCATGATTCCAGCAACAGCAACGGCCTCTTCTTTATCGGCGATAACTAATATATCCGGGGTAAGAGCGTGCTTTGTTCCATCGATAGTAGTTATGGTTTCACCATTTCCGGCCCTGCGAACGATAATTTGTCTCCCCTTAAGTTTATGATAATCAAAGGCGTGAAGAGGCTGACCATATTCCAGCATCACGTAATTAGTAACATCAACGACGTTGTTAATGGGACGCATGCCGCAGCTATTCAGCCGTTGCTGCAGCCAGCCTGGAGAAGAGACTATCTTGATTCCGGTAATCAGACTAGCACAGTACCTGGGGCATGCGTCCGGATCGGCTATGTCAACGGAGACAAAAGAGTCTATTGACTCTCCCAATTCCTTCCAATGAATTGAGGGTAAACGTAGTGGTTCACCAGTTAAGGCAGCAATCTCTCGGGCAATGCTAATTATAGATAAGCAATCCGGGCGGTTAGGTGTTACATCTAAGTCAAAAATCACATCGCCGAGATAATCGCCGAGAGCTGCACCTATAGGCGCCTCCGGCGGCAATACCAAAATTTCTTCGTGATTATCAGAAAGCCCCAGCTCCTTCTCTGAGCAGACCATGCCTTCGGAAACGATGCCACGAATTTTAGCCGACTTTAGCAGTATAGTTTCTCCAGTGTGGGCATCTATAAGCCGGGCTCCTATATGGGCAAAAGTCACCCTCTGACCAAGGCTAATATTGGGAGCACCACAAACTGTGGTCACTTGCTCAGTACCGAGGTTAACTGTAGCTAACTTAAGGCGCTCAGCATTAGGATGAGGATTTAATGCTATTACTTCCCCTATTACTACATTATCCCAGGTACTGCCTATAGTCTGTATATTCCCGACTTCAAGTCCAGCTATGGTTAGCCTCTCGGCCAGTTCTTCGGGAGCGAGTTTTATGTCAACATAATCCTCAAGCCACTTGAGAGAAACCTTCATGTCATCACCTTAACTTCTAGAACTGTCTCAAAAACCTGAGGTCATTGCTATAAAAGAGGCGAATGTCGTCAATACCATAGCGGAGCATATGTATACGCTCAACTCCCAACCCAAAGGCAAAACCACTGTAAAGCTCAGGGTTGATATCGACGCGCGCCAGGACGTCGGGATGCACCATCCCCGCACCTAGTATTTCAATCCAGCCGCTGTAACCACACAGTCGGCAGCCAGCCCCATCGCAAACTAGACATCCGATGGCCACCTCTACCCCGGGTTCCACAAAAGGAAAGTAATCGCAACGGAAGCGCACTTTCCTTTCCTCACCGAAAATACAGCGGCAAAAGTCAAACAAAGTGCCTTTCAAATCAGCCAGGGTTATGCCCTTATCCACAGCCAAACCTTCAACTTGATAAAACATAGATTCGTGAGTAGCGTCAGTCGCTTCATATCTATAGACTCGCCCCGGTACTATGACTCGTATTGGCGGACGTTCCCTCTCCATAAATCTAATCTGCATTGGGGAAGTGTGCGTGCGTAAAAGTCTAGCCTTTCTTCCCATGCCTGCATCTATCCATAGGGTAGCAAACATATCTCGCGCCGGATGATGTTGAGGAATATTCAAGGCTTCAAAGTTGTAGTAATCCCACTCCACGTCGGATCCCTCAATTACCTGGAAGCCCATATTCTTGAAAACGCTGCAAATTTCCCTAAGTATTTGAGTGGTTGGGTGCAGTCGACCTGTCGAGAGAGGCCGACCAGGCAAGGTAACATCTAATCCTTGGGATTCCAGAGGAGAGGTCAAAAGGGCTTCCTCTAATAATCTTCCCTTCTCTTCCAGGCTTAACTCTAAAGCTCTCTTGATTGCGTTAGCTTGGGCACCCGCCTTTCGCCGTTCTTCCAGGGGCAAGACGGCCAAGGAACGTAGCATTTTAGTTAAACTGCTTTTCTTACCCAGGTAGCGAACGCGCCATAATTCCAGCTCCCGAGGATTATGAACTTGGCCCAGCTCATCGAGAGCTTGTGCATGAAGGTTCTTGAGCTGTTCCTGCATTGATTACCAAGTAATGTTAACCTTGTTCAAAATTCCTGAAATCTTCAGGTATAATGTCATTACAAGCGAGGTGAGTTAGCCTCAGTTACCGAGGAGACCAATGTGGTAAAACCTTCAGGGTCTTTGACCGCCATCTCTGCCAACATCTTGCGATTGATTTCCACATTTGATTTTTTTAATCCTGCTATAAACTGACTATAAGTAAGCCCTCTAGCCCGTGTCGCAGCATTAACGCGCGCAATCCATAACTTTCTGAAGTCGCCTTTCCGTTCACGACGATGACAATAGGAATAATCCAGGGCATGAAGCATGGACTCATGAGCTCTACGATATAAGGCATGCCTGGAAGCTCGGTGCCCCTTGGTTAGCTCAAGTACCTTTTTATGTCGTCTGTGGGTGACTTTTCCGCTTCTGGCTCGTGGCAAGTTCTTCCTCCTTTAATCCTTGGGCGTTATCTCTTTCTTTTTGGCAATGGAATAAACTACTTTCCCTCTCTACACTATTTGTAGGGTAAAAGCCTCCTCACTCTCTTCTTATCCGCTGAGGAAGTCATAATCATTTCATCGTAGAGGCGATTAGTTCTAGGAGCCTTTTTCCGTCTCAAATGACTTTTGCCGCATTTAGTGCGCATCAGCTTGCCGCCACCTGTTATACGAAAGCGGCTTGCTGCCCCCTTATGTGTTTTAAGTTTTGGCATCTGTTTCTGTCTCCTTAGCTTTCTTCTGGGAAACCGGTGATAAGACCAAGACTATACTCCTTGCCTCATTAGCAGAGCTGCTTACTATAGCTATTTCTTTTGAAGCTTCAGCTACTTTACGCAGCACCTTCCAACCTGATTCAGGATAAATAATTTCGCGTCCTCTAAACCTTAGCACTAATCGTACTTTATTGCCCTCCTCCAATAATTTCTTCGTGGTCTTGATTTTCGCCTGTAAGTCATGCTCTTCTATCTTGGGTCTTAAACGAACCTGCCTGAGTAAGCCGACTCTTTGGCCCCTCTTCGCCTTGCGTTCCTTTTTAGTTTGCTCATACTTATATTTGCCATAATCAAGAACCCGGCATACTGGCGGAGTCATGGTTGATGCTACCTGCACCAAATCCAGGCCGCGCTCGTAAGCAATCTCCAATGCTTTCTGTAGAGACACTACGCCCAACTGCTCCCCATCTTCCCCTATGAGGCGAACTTCTCTGGCTCTGATTCTTCTATTGGTTAATAATGCTTTAACTATGCTCTTGCTACCCCCTGGAACAGTATTCAGGACTTGGCCTCTATAGCTGTTCTTATTCTACTCTTAACGTGTAACAGAGTTTCTAAGCCCAGATTCTCGCCATTCCTTAAGCGAAGTGATACACTGGATGAAGTCATTTCTTTATCACCAACTATAAGCATATATGGAACTTTCTCCAGTTGGGCTTCTCTTATTTTCAAATTCATTCTCTCAGAGCGGTCGTCAACCCGAACTCGGATGCCCTCATTCTTAAAATCGCTCTCTATCTTACGCGTATAGCCAATATGGCGATCTGCTATGGGAATTACTATTGTTTGAACTGGCGATAACCATACCGGGAAGACACCACCATAATGCTCTATGAGGCAGGCTAAAAAACGCTCCATACTACCTAGAACTGTGCGATGTATCATCACTACATTATGCTCCAAGCCATCCTCACCAATATAACAAACATTAAAGCGTTGTGGCAAATTGAAATCGACCTGGATGGTAGGACCTTGCCAAACATGCCCTAAAGCATCCTTGAGTTTAATATCGATTTTAGGCCCGTAGAAAACCCCCTCGCCAGGATCCACTTCATAATGCAAGTTAAGTCTCTCCAGAACGTGTTTCAAGGATTCCGTGGATTCCTCCCACATTGAAACTGTGCCAGCATATTTCTCAGGACGCGTTGATAACAACAACTCATACTCATCAAAGCCAAAGCTAGCCATCATGAATTGTGCCAAGTTCAGAACTTCTAGTACTTCCTCTTCAACCTGATCAGGTCGGCAAAAAATATGAGCATCATCTTGAGTAAAGCCCCTGACCCTGGCAAGCCCATATAATACACCAGTTCGCTCATACCTGTATACTGTGCCCAATTCGGCATATCTCAAAGGCAAATTGCGATAACTGCGCAATTGGCTTTTGTAAATCAAAATATGCCCCAGGCAATTCATGGGCCTTAGCATATAGTGCTGTCCCTCAATCTCCATCGGTGAGAACAGATAATCCCGATAGAATTCCCAATGCCCGCTAGTTTTCCACAAATCTAGCTTGGCTATGTGAGGAGTGTAAACGATGTCATAGCCTCGCTTGATGTGCTCTACCTTCCAGAAGTCCTCGATGATTTGTCGAATCAAAGCACCTCTGGGGTGCCAGCAAATTAAGCCAGGACCAATTTCCTCGTGAATACTGAAGAGGTCGAGTTCTTTGCCCAGCTTCCTATGGTCGCGTTTAATGACTTCAGCTTGCCACGATAAATAATCGTCAAGCTCTTCTCGGCTCTCAAAAGCTACACCATAAATTCTTTGTAGCATGGGTCGCTTTTCATCACCACGCCAGTATGCTCCAGCTAGATGAGTAAGTTTAAATGCTTTTACCTCACCCGTAGAAGATAGATGAGGACCGCGGCATAAATCGGTGAAAGAACCTTGTTTATAGATAGTTACACTAGTATCGGCAATTTCGTTGATAAGCTCCAGTTTATAGGGCTGGGCAGCAAAGAGCTTACGCGCTTCATCTTTATTCATTTCCTCGTTGACAAACGGTGCATCCTGACTAATAATCTCCCTCATCTTGTTCTCAATTATAGGTAAATCTTCCGGTGTTAATGGGCGTGGCAGCTCAAAGTCATAATAGAAGCCATTCTCAATGATCGGTCCGATGCCAAATTTAGCCTCGGGAAAAAGACCTTGTACCGCCTCAGCCATAATATGAGATGCAGAGTGGCGCATCCGTTCCAGTTGCTCATCCTTCTTTTTTGATTTCATCTCGAACTTTCTACTGTAAACTTAGAAATCAAACATGATTTCATCAAAAAATGGGCGGTACTGGACTTGAACCAGTGACCTCTGCGATGATATGACATCGCTTTTCCATTTTTTACCTCCTGGCATTTTATTGTGACGATGCGTCGGATTATAACACAGGTAAATTACAAAATTAAGATAGCTTGATCTCATATACAATCCAATTCAACACTCCGTACTCTCTGCTCTCTGTGCTCTACTCCCTGTTCTCTGGGGAGCAATGCACTGGAGAAACAATGGAGCGGTGGAGCGAAAGCGATAGAGCAATAGAGCGAAAGAGCGAGAGCGCGATAGTGCGATAGTGCAACAGAGCGAGAGAACGATGGAAGATGAGGATTCAGGATGAGATCAATCTCTAGCGACATATTTCGCAGGCAACAAAACGATGTATTGTGGGGCTCAGGTAAACAAAGCTAGGCCTTACACCTGTTCTCTATAGTTGCTTGGCCTATTCGACGCTTTGAATAGCAAGCGTCAAAATTCATTATACTGTGACTTTGGCTTACCTTTTCAGTTTCCTCCCCATGCTGAATGCCTCGCCTACAGGCTTGCCGAATGTCCAATATTGGTTTGTCGGAGGCGGA
>JAUVXS010000002.1 GCA_030603485.1 Dehalococcoidia bacterium | reverse complement strand
TGCAAAACCAATGACAAAGTCTATTGATGATACAGGTAGAGCCAGGTTTTTAGGGCATACCAAACAAGGAGCAGCTATGACTGCGAACATTTTGGAACGGTTGCGATTTAGCAATCGGGAAATAAGACTGGTGGAAAGCCTTGTTTATCATCACCTCCGTCCGGTCCAGATGGCAAATGAAGGACTGCCTACCCAACGGGCAATTTATCGCTACTTTCGGGATACCGGCGGGGTCGGCATTGATATTCTATTCCTGGCTTTGGCCGATTATCTGGCCAGCCGTGGTCCTCTGGCATCTATGGAGGAATGGAAAAAGCATTGCCAATTAATAAACTACATACTGGCAGAGCATGACAAGCAGCAAGTCAAAATTTTACCAGTGAAACTTATTGATGGACATGATATAATGAATCAGTTTGGCTTAGCACCAGGACCACTGGTTGGCAAACTCCTCTCTACAGTCAACGAGGCTCATGCCAGCGGTGAGTTAAGCACCAGGGAAGAAGCATTAGCCTTAGTTCGCAGGGAGTTGTCGTCTGTGAGCAAACAGCAAACAAAAGTTATCCAAAAATCCCAGAAGTCTGGAGTAAAAACAATCCCTAACACAAAGGTAGACTAAATTGAGAAGGGGAAACGTTTATTTACTTATTTTCATCCTTGTTCTGTTCGGCTTCGCCTTATGGTCCATAGCCCCGCTGGGTAGGAATGTTTTTGGCAGGGAAGGACTAAGGCTGGGGCTTGACCTTGCCGGCGGCAGCTATCTGGTTTATCAGGCCGATGTCAGCGACATCGAGCCTGGCAAAGAGGATGATACTATGAGGGGTGTGAAGGGGGTTATAGAAAGGCGTATCGATGCTCTGGGCATAACCGAGTCCGTTGTCCAACTACAGAAATACGAGGGTGAATATAACATTGTCATCCAACTACCAGGCATTGCTGACATTGAGAAAGCCAAGGAGACGATTGGGCTCTTCACCGTGCTCGAATTCCGTGAACAGGATGCCGGAGGAAATTGGACTCCTGCTACAGGAATGGTGAATGGCGAAGAATTAACCCTTACCAGTAGATATTTTAAGGAAAACACTTACGCTACTGTAGGCCAGTTGGGCAGACCGTTATTAAAATTTGAATGGGATGAAGAGGGACAGGAGCTTTCCAAACAGATTACAACCCGCCTTCTCGGAAAACAATTAGCTATTTACCTTAGCGATGAGCCGCTCCGGGGTGAAGATGGTCGTATCATCGCTCCGGTGGTACAAGCGGTGATAGAAGACAAGGGACAAATTGAAGGGCTGAGCCTTGCTGACGCCCAGGAATTATCCCGGTTGCTTAACGCCGGGCGTATCCCCGTTCCACTGGGGAGGTGGGTAGCTGGAATATTTGAACCTAGTGTTCCGCTCTACGAAAGGACAGTAAATGCTACCTTAGGGCAGGATTCTATCGAGAAGAGCATAATGGCAGCAGTGATTGGGATAGTGCTACTGGTGATATTTATGCTTGTTTACTACCGTCTCCTTGGCCTGGTAGCTTGCCTCAGCTTGGGGATTTATGGCGTGATGCTTTTATCCATTTTTAAGCTCTGGCCTGTAGCGCCCATAACCCTGACTTTGCCTGGCGTGGCCGGATTTATCCTCTCGCTGGGCATGGCTGTAGATGCCAACGTCCTTATCTTTGAGCGCACCAAGGAGGAACTACGGGGGGGTCGCAGCTTAGGTGCTGCCACTGAGACCGGGTTCAACCGCGCCTGGACGGCTATCAGAGATAGCAACATCACCACCTTTATCGCCTGCATCATACTTATCTGGCTTGGCCGCGGGTTTGGCGCTCTTATGGTCAAAGACTTTGCCCAGACCCTGCTTATTGGTGTGGCTTTATCCATGTTCACAGCCATTGTGGTCACCAGAACCTTCCTCCGCCTGATTATAGGCAGCCGCGTGGTTAAAAATCTGGCAGCATATGGAGTAACGTCAGTCCCAAAGAAGTGAGAAACCTGAAATGATAGACTTTGTCGGTAAGAAGCGGTGGTTTTTCCTTATTTCAGGAATACTTGTAGTTATAGCAATAGTTGCCCTGGTCATCTCTCAAATACAGGTCAAATCTCCACTGCGGCTTGGAACGGATTTCACCGGTGGCACATCTATGATTCTTCAGTTTAGCCCGGCGGTCGAGCAAAGCCAGTTGCGGGAAGAGATGGCTAAGCTGGGATATGATAAGGCAACTATTCAAAACGCCGGTGAGGGTAATTTCATCATCCACACCAGGGAAATAACCTCAACTAATGCAAGAGAGCTGGCAGGGAAACTCGGGACAGAATTGGATTCTCAGGTTGAAATAACCGATTACTATTTAGTCTCGGAAACAGTGGCGGCGAAAACAGCGCGCAATGCTGTCATCGCCGTAATAATAGCTGCTGTGGCTATGATGTTTTACATTGTCTGGGCTTTTCGTCGCATGCCCAGTCCCTTTCGCTGGGGCACCTGCGCCGTCATTGCTCTCATCCACGATGTGTTCATAATAACGGGCATTTTCTCCCTCCTGGGCTGGCTTGCCGAGGTGGAGATTGATGCCCTGTTTATCACCGGGCTGCTTGCCGTTGTCGGCTACAGCATCAATAACACTGTGGTCGTCTTTGACCGCATTCGGGAAAATGTATCAAGACAAACTGGACCCGATTTCGCCAAGACGGTCAATGATAGCCTCGTAGAAACGCTGGGGAGATGTCTAAATACTGCCCTGACCACCTTTTTTGTGCTCCTGGCCCTGTTCCTTTTCGGTGGAGCCACCATACACTATTTCGTCCTGGTATTGCTCCTCGGCGTCATCATCGGCACCTACAGCTCTATCTGCGTCTCCAGCCAGCTTCTGGTGGTGTGGGAAAAACGAGAGTGGAGGGAACTCTGGCCTTTCACTAAGAGACCAGCATAATAGTTATATACTGAGAGCTGTCAACGAATATGGTGTATTCTCTTTATTTCCCTGATATGCTCGTCAAATCCCTCGGGTTTTCTTGCCATTGATGCCTTTCCCAAAGGGTCATCTATCTCCGAATTACCCAGAAGTAAATCAAAGACAGCTTTTGTTGCTTTTTATCACGGAAAGTATTTATGCTGATTGAAGTGTATACTTCTTCGAACCGACAGGCTTTGTAGTATGACCAGGGAAGAAATAAAGGAATTGCTCAACGAGGCGGAGAAGAAGTTTGCCTCGGAAGCAAAGTTGATACAGTTGGAGGCAGGCAGAGTCATTTTCGTTGGCGATACTCATGGTGACCTCGAAGCCACGGAGAAAATTGTCCACAGGTATCTCAAGTCGGAGAATAAGCTAGTTTTCCTGGGGGACTATGTCGACCGGGGACCAGCTTCCCTGGAGAACATTAACTTTTTGCTTGGGCAAAAAACTGAGCACCCCGATTCTCTTTACCTGCTTATGGGAAATCATGAAGGCCATGCTGTACTCAGCTTCCACCCTGCCGATTTCTGGGAAGGACTGGATGCCGAACTTCGTCAGCGATATAGTGAGGTTCTTTCCAGGTTGCCACTCGCCGTGTCCACTTCAAATGGAATCATTGCTCTGCATGGAGCACTCCCCGATGTGTCAGGTTTAGAGGATATAAACAGGATAAAGCCAGGTAGCATTGAATGGCATCAAATAACCTGGGGGGATTGGCAAGAAAGGGAAGGAGAGTTCCTGGGAATCGACCCCTATACCGGGAGACCTCAATTCGGGCGAGGCTGGTTCGAGGAAATCATGTCCCGCCTGGGTAAAAATGTCTTGATAAGGTCTCACCAGCCAGATGCCCCACCCACAATGTATGACAGAAGATGCCTTACTATATTCACATCCTCAGCTTATAGACATTATCCTTCTGAGCGCACCATAGCCCTGGTTGACTTGAAAAAAGTGGCAGAGAGCGTGGACGATGTGAGGATAGAAACTGTTTAGTCTACACCTTTTAGCGTGAAGAATTCGAAAAGGATGCCGGAAAGGGAATGAGTGTTTCCCAACTTTGACACCTGCCGGCGTCTCTCAGCTACGAAGTAACCGCCCCGTAACTATTGAGCGAGCGGCATAGTGTTAGGGTCCAGCAGGAGCGGCTGTGCTCCCTGGAGTGATTGGAGGAGCTACACAGGTCTTCCCGACATAGCCGAACCTGCCTCCCCTGGCACAGAAGGCTTTCACCGCCATCGGACTCCGACCCTCACCCAGGATACAGCCCCTGCCAGTCTAACCACCCCTCTTTGTCCGGTAAGGTGCCTTGTATATGAATCTTCTTGGCAAGTTGGAGGCTTATCCCCAACCGCTACGGGCACCGGCTCCCAGTTCGAATGGTCCGGCTGGCCAATTGAATCCCAGTTTCATGGCAATGTCAACATCCTGTGGGGTGGCGACACCTTCCTCGACGACTTTTCGCGCCTCTGCTGCAACACCGCGGTAAAAGATGCGGTTAGCTATATGGCCAAGGTCACCGGGCATATCCTTTACGCGGACGCTTGTCTTGCCTAATTTCTTACATAGTTCCTCTACTACCTGTATTACCTCTTCTTTGACGTCTGGGGTATATATCACCTCGGCCAGCTTCATGATGTTCGCCGGACTGAACCAGTGCACTCCCAGAAATCTATCCTTGCGTTCTGTTGCTGCTGCCAGGTCAGCTATGGTAAAGTATGAGGTATTGCTGGCGAAAATAGCCTCTTTCTTGGCTATCTTATCTAGTTCACCAAATACTTTTATTTTCATCGGCTTATTTTCTAGTTGACCGGGACCACCACCTATTGCTTCAATAACAAAGTCGCAGTCTTTCAGGTCCTCAACCTTTGTAGTCAGTGTAAGGCGTGCCAGGGCTTCATCAACCTGCTGTTGAGTATGTTTGCCGCGTTCGACACCGCCCTTCAAGCCAAACCGACCATTAATCATTGTGTCTTTCGCCTTGGCCAGGATTTCATCGGTGAGGTCGCGACAGATAACATTGTAGCCGGCGATGATTGCCGTCTGGCTAATGCCGCCACCCATGACACCAGCACCCATAACCCCGATAGTCTTAATGTCCTCGATTTTCATTTGTCACCTCCTTCTATTTTAATAGTCTATTTTTTACTGAAATTTGCATATAATTTACCACATCCTATAGGTTCGATTAAATACAATTACTAATAGTATGCCACAGAGCTGGCATTCCTGCTGCACTTTCCATGAGAGGGGATCACCCCGGGGCTTCATGATAACATGGCTTGGAAAGCGTGTCAAACAGTGTGTGGGAGATTGTTTAATAGCGTTCCTTTGTCATTCTGAGCTATTACCAAGCACTCTCGTGTAGGATTTCAATTGTTGATTGTGGGAGAACAGAGCCTGTCAGGGTTTGACATTATTCAGCTTCCATGCCATAGTTTCTTGGTTCCAAGAAGCTTATATCAGGAGGTTAATCAATGGTCGGCATCAAGTCTTACGGAGCTTATATCCCACGGTATCGAATGAATCACAACACTATCTTCACGGCTGTTGGGTTCCTGGGGACGTTCCCACCGCCCGGTGAAAATGCAGTCGCTAATCACGATGAGGATGCTCTCAGCATGGCAGTAGCCGCAGGAATTGATTGCTTAAGTGGTATGAAACGGGAGATAGTTGATGGTCTGTATCTTGCCACTACCAGTCAGCCTTATATGGTAAGGCAAAATTCAGCTCTGATAGCTACTGCCCTTGATTTACAGGCAAATATGCGGACTGCTGATTTCATAGGCTCTACGAAGTCAGGGACTACTGCACTGCTTTCCGCATTTGATACTGTAAGGGGGGAGATGTCAAGTAATATTCTCGTCTGTGCTTCTGATTGCCGTTTGAGCAAACCGGGCAGTCCTCAAGAGTCTCTCTATGGTGATGGCGCTGCGTCACTTCTTGTTGGCAGTGATGATGTGATTGCTACTTTTGAAGGTTCGTATTCTGTTTCCTACGATTTCCCCGACCGATGGAGAGCAAGTGGAGAAAAATTTGAGCATGCCTGGGAAGATAGATTCATTCGCGATTCTGGCTATAGTCAATTTATTCCGGAGGTAATTTCTGGACTATTGAAGAAATACAATCTGAACATCAAGGACTTTACCAAGATAGCTTATCCCGGACTGTATGCACGAGGGCATGGAGCTATAGCCAAGCAATTGGGTGCTGACCCTGGTCAGCTTCAGGATACATTGCTTAGCACAGTCGGTGACACTGGGTCAGCTTCGCCTCTAATGATGTTGGTAGCGGCACTGGAAGACGCAAAGCCAGGCGACAAAATATTGGTCGCCAGCTTTGGGAACGGTAGCGACGCACTGTTTTTCCAGGTTACTGAAAGAATAGAGAATATAAAGGGCAAGAGGGCGGTCAAGAAACACTTGAACTCGAAAAAGGAGCTTACCAGCTATGAAAAATACCTTGCCTTCAGAAATTTAGCACCTATGGACTTAGGTATGCGTGGCGAGATAAGCATTCGCACACCGATGTCGGCGTTGTTCAGGGAGCGGAAAGTAGTTTTGGCTCTTTGTGGATCGAAGTGCAAAAAATGCGGCACGCCACAATATCCATATCAAAGAGTATGTGTAAATCCTGATTGCGGAGCCATTGACCAGATGGAAGATTATCGCTTTTCGGATAAGAAAGGCGTCGTATTTACTTATACCGGCGATAATCTAGCTGCCAGTATCGACCCACCTTCAGTATATGGCCTGGTGGATTTTGATGGTGGTGGCAGGTTTTGGTTTGATTTTGTTGATTGTGACCTGGATTCCGTTAAAGTAGGCATGCCGGTAGAGATGACCTTCCGCAGACGATATGTTGATGAGTCAGGTGGTGTTCACGGTTATTCATGGAAGGCAATGCCAATACGTGCTTGACCACAGTGGGAATTAATAAAATCTATGGAGGGAGCAAAAATGGCAGAAGGTATTAAAGACAAGGTTGCTATTATAGGGATGGGTTGCACTAAGTTTGGAGAGCTATGGGATAAGAGTGCAGATGACCTTATGGTAGATGCTTATAAGGAATGCATCGAGGACGCGGGTATAGAAAAAAAGGACATCAATGCGGCCTGGTTCGGCGTGCATTTTGAGGAACAAAGCGTAGGAAAAGGGGCTACATCTTTGGCTTTGGCCTTGAAGTTGCCCTTTATTCCGGTCACCAGGACGGAAAATTTTTGTGCTACTGCCACAGAAGCCTTCAGGGGTGCATGTTACGGTGTAGCTTCAGGAGCTTATGATATCGCTCTGGCTCTGGGTGTAGAAAAGCTCAAAGATACGGGATACGGTGGTCTCCCAGGTAATCCTGGTCTTATGGGAACAAAAAATGCACTGATTATGCCTAAATTGACCGCTCCTGGAGCCTTTGCCATGCTGGCAACCAGATACTTTTCTGTATATGGCCTCAGTCCCGAGGAGGGCAAGAGAATGCTGGCTAAAGTGTCAGCCAAAAGCCACTATAATGGAGCCCGGAACCCGAAGGCGCATCTGCGCCGCGAAGTAACTGAGGAACAGATAATAAATGCACCTATAATAGCCTGGCCTCTGGGGCTTTTTGATTGCTGCGGAGTCAGTGATGGCGCAGCGGCTGCAATCGTAACCAGGGCTGACATGGCCAAGAAATTTCGGCCAGATCCCGTATATGTTAAGACACTACAAATTGCTTTAAGTTCAGGCGAGGAATTGATGTATACCAAATGGGATGGAGCTCATGTTGAGACCGGTTACCGTGCTGGTATGCTGGCTTATAAGGAGGCGGGGATAAAGAACCCACGTGAAGAGATAAGCATGGCTGAGGTACACGATTGCTTCTCCATAACTGAGGCGGTGACTATGGAAGATCTGCAATTCAGCCCCAGGGGGAAAGTCAAGGAAGACATCGAGGCTGGACGTTTCAATCTTGATGGACCGCAGCCTATCCAGCCCGATGGTGGATTGAAGTGCTTCGGGCATCCTATTGGTGCCTCTGGCCTCAGGATGCTGTATGAAATGTATAAACAATTGCAGGGCAAAGCCCAGCTGCCAGAACGGCAAATCAAGAACCCCAGGCTGGGTCTAACTCACAATATGGGCGGTTTTCCAGCCATGAACATCGTTAGTGTTGCTATTATAGGATTGTAGAAGAAATTAAATCTTGGAGGCTAGCTATGCCGGAAGGTAGTTTGATTACCGATGAACTGCGGAAGTTGATAGGCGTGTCCTCAGGGCCTATCATCTTCAAGGTCGAAGAAGGAGCAATCCAGAGATATGCACAGGCTATAGGTGACCCGAACCCCCTGTACAATGACCCGGATTACGCCAGTAAAACCAGGCATGGTCGGTTATTGGCTCCTCCAGGTTTCACGGGTTGGCCAGTCAAGGCTGACCGCCCTACGGACAAACTGTTTGAGACTCTAGCAAAAGCTGGAGCGCCTCCAAGGGTTCTCGATGGAGGTGTTGAATTCGAATTTATTGACCCTGTTGGCGCTGGCGATGTATTAACTGCCACAACTAGAATTTCCAGCATAACCGAGCGCGAAACCAGACTGGGCAAGACTATGTTCACCACAGTGGAGATTACTTTTGTAAACCAAACTGGCAATGTGGCGCTCAAAAGCCGGTCGACATTGATTCAGTTCTAACCTGTTTTGGCTACTTTATTTTTTGGAGGAGAGATGGCTAAACAAGTTTATTATGAGGATGTTAGAGTAGATAGTGAGATAACACCATTGGCTAAAATTGCTACAAGTCGCATGTTAGTCCAATGGGCGGGAGCATCGGGAGATTTTAACCCTTTGCATTATGAAGATGATTTCGCTAAAGCTATGGGCGTAGGTGCCCCCATTGTACACGGAGCGCTTAAGCGTGCCTGGCTAGGACAATTGATGACTGACTGGATTGGAGAGAAGGGGAAACTCAAGAAATTGTCCTGCCAATACCGCGGCATGGATTATCCCCGGAAAATGAAGACGATGGAAAAGCCGCATGATGGCGAAACCTGTTGGTGTAAAGGCAAGGTGACCAAGAAATATGATGAGGGCGGTGAGCACCTTGTTGAGTGCGAGATTTGGGTGGAGAATGGAAACGGAGAAAAGACGACACCTGGCTCAGCTCTGGTTGCCTTACCCATACGGAGCGCGAAATAAGCGAGAGTATTGGTTTTGATAGTTATTTAGAGTTAGTTTCCTGGAAATACTGAATCGAGCCAGTGTCTTTAAAAAACAAAATTCAAGGAGGTAAAAATGGGCGATAGACTACAAGGCAAGGTAGCTATAGTTACCGGTGCGGGACGAGGTATTGGACGAGGAGAAGCTCTGGCTTTAGCATCGGAGGGTGCTAAAGTCGTCGTGAACGACCTTGGAGGCGCTAGAGATGGCACTGGAGCATCAACTTCACCAGCGGGCGAGGTGGTAGCAGAGATTAAGAAACTCGGTGGACAGGCAGTTGCCAACCACGACTCGGTGACCACCCTACAAGGTGCCGAGAACATTGTAAAGACTGCCATGGACAACTTTAATAAGGTTGACATACTGGTCAACAATGCTGGCATTCTGCGTGATAGAATGGTGTTCAACATGAGCGAGGAAGACTGGGATTTGGTGCTCAAAGTGCATCTCTTTGGACATTTCTATACCATCAGAGCGGTGAGTCCCTTCTTCCGTCAGCAGAGGTATGGACGAATAATAAATACCTCATCTATAGCAGGTCTATATGCCACTACTTACGGGCAGGCTAACTACGGTGCAGCGAAAGAGGGAATCGTTGGATTGACAAGAAAAGTGGCGAGGGACATGGGCCGGTACGGTGTAACGTGTAATTGTATTCGGCCTACTGCCGGGACTCGGCTTACCCTCAGTGAGGAGATGATGAAAGCTCGGACAGAGGATATAGCCAGGCTTGAAGAGATGAAGCCTGAGGATATTGCTCCTATGGTAGTATGGCTCGCCTCCGATGACGCTGCTAATGTCAATGGGCGGGCATTTTATGTACAAACAGGCCGAATCGGGCTCTATTCAGAGCCGGTAATGGAGAAACAACTGGTTAAAGCTGGCGGATGGACAATTGATGAGCTATTCAACTTCATGCCAATAACGATGACCTGGGAATTGGTAAATCCGGACCCACCCCAACCAAAGTAATGGCTGGCTGTGTGCTATAATCGGGCTCAATTTGACTGGCCGCTTTCGATATAAGAAGGGCAAAGGCGTTACATCCTGGACAATCAATATCTAGGAAGGTAAGAATGGACTTTAGACTGGGTGAAAAAGAACTAGCTCTGAAGGAAGAAATTCGCAGGTTTGCCGAAGTCGAATTACCTCCAGACTGGAGGCGCAGCACTCCAATTGATGGAGAATGCAGAGATTTTGAGTTCGAAATATCCATATCCAAAAAGCTAGCCCAGAGGGGTTGGCTCGTTATGAGCTGGCCGGAGGAATATGGCGGACGTGGTGCTTCTCTCTGGGAACAAACAGTATACGAAATGGAGATATCCTACTGGGGTATACCGGGGGCAGGGATGGGTATAAGCGGCACACAATGGGTAGGACCCTGCCTGATGATGTTCGGTACCGAAGAGCAAAGAAAAAAATATTTGCCGTTAATTGCCTCGGGTGAAAAAGATGGTGTCTGGTGCACGGGTTACAGTGAACCAAATGCTGGCTCAGACTTTGCCAATCTTCAGACGCGGGCGGTGAGGGATGGAGATGCCTATATTATAAATGGGCAAAAGGTGTGGACAAGTGCTGCTCACCAGGCAAGATGGTGCTGGCTGGCCGCCAGAACAGACCCCAATGCCGCTAAGAAACACCAGGGAATCAGTATCTTTATTGTGGACATGAAGAGCCCGGGTGTTACAGTCAATCCTATTTTAAACTATTACGGGCGGCATCACTTCAATGAAATGTTTTTCGATAATGTCAGAGTGCCGGCTTCCAACTTGGTTGGGGAGGAAAACAAAGGTTGGTACCACCTTATGCAGGCACTGGCCTTTGAGCGGCGCAGCTTAGCGCCTATCACCTACGGTGGTTTTAAGAGGGCATTAGAAGAGCTAGTTAAGTACGCTGCTCAAACCGAGCATGAAGGAAAGCCGCTGTCGCAGAATCCTGTGATTCGTGCCAAGCTATCTGATCTGGCTATTGACCTGGAAGTACTGAGGATGTTCGCCTTCCAGATCGCCTGGCGGATAAGTCAAGGTCAAATTCCTGTCTATGAGTCCTCAAGGAACAAGATAATGAGTGACGAGGTAATGAGACGGGTGGCTATTACCGGGGCGGAGCTTTTAGGCATATATTCTCAGGTTGACCCGGATTCCGAATGGTCCAAACTCAACGGCACAATACAAGGTGCGTATCTGGGTTTTCCCGGTATGGCAATCGCGGCTGGCACTGCTGAAATCGAAAAGAGTATAATTGCGCAATTTGGACTGGGATTACCCAAATCATATTGAAAAGTTTTGGAGTTTGCTTAATAACATTTCTCTGCCGTTGTGAGTAGAGCGGAGAATATAAACTCTCCATGATGTTCAGGGTAATGAAAGGTAGATTTTCTAAAGGGTTATTATGGATTTCAGTTTAACAGAAGAGCAAGAGATGCTGCGGATTTTGGCCAGAGATTTTCTGGCAAAGGAATGTCCCAAAGCTAAAGTCAGGGAGATGGACAAAGATGGTAAAGGCTATGACCCGCAATTATGGCGCGCTATGGCAGAACTGGGGTGGATAGGACTCATCTTTCCAGAAGAATATGGCGGCATGGCTGGCAGCTTTATGGACCTGGTTGTCTTGATGGAGGAGATGGGAAGAAATATCCTGCCCGGTCCTTTCTTCTCCACTATCGCCCTTTGTGCTCTGCCTCTATTTGAATATGGAAGCAGTGAGCAAAAAACTAAGTTTCTGCCACAAATAGCTAGAGGCGAGGCTATCTGGACTTTCGCTTTAGCCGAGTCGTCAGGCAGATATAAAGCTTCTGAGGTAAAACTTCGTGCTGTATCGGAGGAGACCAATTATGTTCTCCATGGATGTAAGCTTTTTGTTGCCGATGCCCATGTGGCTGATTATATCCTGGTTGCCGGCAGGACCGGAAAGGGGAAAAGAACCGAGGATGGAATCACACTGTTTATAGTGGATGCCAGGGAGCCAAATGTGAAGATGGAGGCGATCCCGACTATAGGCGGTGACAGGCAATTCAAAGTCAGCTTTGATAGAGTAGCGGTGCCAAAAGACAATATCCTGGGCAAGATAGGCAACGGCTGGGACGTAGTGGACTTTATATTACAACGGGCTGCTGTGCTGAAGTGCGCTGAGATATGCGGAGCGTGTCAGGCTGTTTTGGACATGACCAGTAGCTATGCCAAGGAACGAATTCAGTTTGACCGGCCAATCGGCTCTTTTCAAGCGATACAGCACAAACTGGCTGGCATGTTGATTGATGTAGAGGCAGTTCAGTATTTGCTTTATCAGGCAGCGTGGGGGATAAGCGTCGGTTCACCATCGCCCTGGCAGATTTCCGCAGCCAAGGCTAAAGCCAATGAAGCTTACCAGCGAATTTGCATTGAAGCCATTGCTGCTCATGGGGCTATCGGATATACCATGGACCATGATATTGGGCTCTATTACCGCCGTGTCAAGGCGGCAGAGTTTGCTGCCGGCGACACTGACTTGCACAGAGAAGTGATAGCCATTGAACTGGGGCTGAGTTAGTTTAGATAGAGGGGTGACACATCAGTTGTGAAAGGACGCTATAATTGTTGCACTATGAATGTTTATAGGGAAATTCCGGGGTATGGGCGCCTGGTAAGTATCCCCGTGTTATCAAAGAAAGCCCCGATGAAATCGGGGCAAAGACCCAAGTGATTCGATTACTACAAATCCCATAATTAAGATACTCGCCTCACCTGTTGTTATTTTGGCACCTCTCCTCAGACTTCTGCCGGTGGATGGCTTCTTCAGGGGCTAGCCCCATTTGCACAAAAGGCAGCAGCGATCATGGCGACCATGGTGACAAAGCAAATGTCTCCTGTTTTTCGGAACAAGCATACCAGATCGCTGTTTACTTCTTGAGCACTTGATACAGGCGTGCCACGTTCATGTACTGTACGAACTGAGCCATCGGCTCGCTACCTGGTTCCATAGGGTAGCGGTCAAGAAATGAGATCTTCTCTTGAGCTTCTTCCAGGCTCATCCCCTGCCCAATGGCGCCACTGACTGCGTCTATCCAGTCCTGAATAAACGCGCCCATTTCCCGAATGTAGCTCGGGTCGCAGATACTACCGTGCCCGGGCACCAGCACATCCGCCTCCAGTTGCTCAAGCCGCCTCAAGGAATCCAGCCACTTGTGGGGCAGAGCTTCGTGAAGCCAGGCCTGCACTCTGCAAAAAACGTTGTCCGAGGTGAATACTACCCTCTCCTCAGGAATATAGACAGCTATCTGATAGGGCGTGTGTCCAGGGAGGTTAATAAGCTGGAAAGTGTGATTGCCCACGTAGAGGGTCATTTGCTCGGAAAAAGTAATGGCTGGAGGTCGATAGCTGTAATTCTTGACCAGAGGAAGGCTGTCAGGGTCAGACTGCTTAAGACGCTCCTTGAACTGCTCCACGGAGGCAGCTAAGATTGCTTCTCTGGTGCCCTGGTGAGCTACTACCGTGCCTTCGAAGAAGTAGTTACCGGCGAAATGGTCACCATGCGGCTCGGTGTTTATCAAATAGCGAACCGGACCTTGTTTGGCAATCTCATCCCGCCACCATATTGCATCTGCTGGCATCTGGGGGGTATCAATCATCACTACTCCTTCACTGGTGACAACAAAGCCAGGATTGCACCCTCGAAAGCTATTTTCAGCATAGACATTCCGACTAATCTTTTGCATCATATCCTCCGTTTGACATAGAGTTCATTCGCGTGCTGAAACATTGCTGGCATTTGTAAGAGGGAAATGACCTCCGCCACTACATTGTTTGCTCTTTTTGTTATTTGGATTTTAAGCTTGATTTGACATTTGAGCCTTGTCATTTGTCATTATTCAATACCGCAGGACGGGGCTTGTCCCCGCCCATTTTGGTCATTGGTATTTTGGACTCTGCTGTTGTTTAGGATTCAGAAATCAGGATTCAGGGTTCCCCTCTCCAGATGGCTTCATTTGCCCGGCCTCAAAGACCCTTATTCCCTGACGCTTCGCAAACTGCCTGGCCTCCCTAGTGAGTCCAGGAACGGCAATAAGGACCTTGTCCATAATACCTGCATCATAAGCCTTGTCGTCGAAGTCAAATACCTTATCCAGCCCCATCGGCTTCTTACCCACCTTGATGCCAATAGCAATACGATGAGTAATGATGCCCTCATCCCTGGTAGCCAGTATGTCTATGTTATGGGCAGCGCCAGACCGGCCTTCGACTTTAGCATTTTTCTTTACCGTGTAGCCCTGTTTCTCCAGGTATTCTATAAGCTGTGATTTGGACTTAAATTCAAAGGGCTCCTTTATTATTTCCCGGCCGGGCTGGGGACCACCAGTCAGCACTATCTCCAGGTCCTTGGGTTCAAGCACCTTTATTCTCTGGTAGCTGGCAAATTTCTCCGCCTCTTCGCCCAACCCGGGGCTGATAATCATTACCTTATCGTGGATGCCGCTATCATAGGCTTTGACATCAAAGTCCAATATCCTGTCCAATCCTACCTTATCCCTGGCAATCTCAATCCCGATAGCGATACTATGGGTAACGACGCCGTCATCCTTGGTAGCCAGTATATCTATGCAATGTTCTGCCCCCGACTTTCCCTTCATTCTGGCATTTTGCGTTACTTCATACCCGTGCTGCCTCAAGAATTCAAGGAACTGCACTTTAGGCTGAATTTCAAATTCCAGCCAATTTCTCTTCGCCTCATCAAGGCTGTACGAGTAGATAGTCACTTCGCCAACTCCACCCACATCGGTAAGCGTGGAACATTTCAGACAGCGCCATTTTATCAGCGGCGCACTGGATATCTCGCCACAATCACGACACTTGCGCAGCACTCCCTGGCTCTGGTAGTCGACGCCTAGAGTCCGCAGTTCCACTTTACACCTGGGGCATACATATCTACCCCTGACTAGAAATTCACCTTCAAGGCCCCCATACTTGCAGGCCAAGTGCTCGAGGACTCTGCCCTGGACGATATCTCCCGAGCCGCATTTAGGGCAGTGGATAGTTGGTCTTATATTTATTGACTGGCAGCGGGGACAACGAAGGAGCCTGTCAAAAAAGTTCTTCCTTAATATACCTTTGTCAGCCAGGGATTCCAGAATTAATGCTGCTTCCTTACTTGTGACCTTTAGTGTTTGCTCAGCGGCTGGATATGTGAAGCCCAGCTCAGTAGTGAAATCAAGCTGGGGTCTGAGTTCAATAATCTTCCCCTCCAGCATTTCAGCCACCAATTTCATCACCATTCCATCTTTCTCCATGCCGCTTATGACTTGTGGGGTTTCTGTTGCTTCTAGCGCCTTATCGACTCCTGCCATGCTTTGCCTCCGTTGACGTAATCAAAAGAGTATAATTCGCAATATCGCAGAAGTCAATGAGATAAAAGTACTGTCTTTAAGTGATAAACACGGGTAACATTTCGGATGGCCATGTGATTAGTTCACTGCCGAGGGAGGGACTCGAACCCACACTCCCTTGCAGGAAGCGGATTTTAAGTCCCTTATTAGCTTCAATATTGCTTACCATCTGCTTACCGTTTAGAGCTTGAGCAACCCTATCACTAGGTGGTCTCTTCCCGTGTAGTGATAGGTTGACTTTGTATGTTAGGTTGAAGCGGAAGAAAGACACGAGAGAATGTCCCGAGTGCAAGTCAAAGAATGTCAAAACGGAACTTGAGATGGTCGGAGAAACCTGCCCCAAGTGTAAAGAGGGAGTAATTGAAGAAATTTGGACAGGGGCAGTATCTTAGGGAGAAGTAACCCAACTCCTGGGATGGGGGCTACGCCCCCCTTCCTTAACCTTCCCCCCCAAGCTCGCTAGGGTGAAATAGTTAGTGCAATCAACAATAGTAAGATTGATAAAGACCATAGTCCCATTAATGTTTTAGCTATGAACATTAGTCCATCAAATCCACTTGCCTTGAAGTATTTGAAGGGTTCATTCCTTTTATTAAACTCTTTTCTTGCGGCTGATGTCTTCACTTGGCGATATTCTTCGTCAAGCTCGTAGCACATTGTATGTTTCCTCATTCCCAGGAATCGCTCTATTTGACCCATCCTTTCATAATTAATTGATGCCGTAAATCTCATTCTCTTTAACCAATTCACCCATTTCTTTAAAATCAAGAGTATTCCTACGCTTAGTGCTATGAAGCTGATTAATATTATGAGTCGTAATTCTGAACTGCTGCTTCCTAAGTTTGTCATGAGTGTATAGACGAGACCACCCAACAAAGCCACATTTATCGTTAGAAATATAGTTGTGCTCACCCAGGCTTGTGACCCAATAGCGTCATTATGTTGTTGACAAACTTGGTATTCGGTTAACCATACTCGTCGCTGCTCGTCCGTAATTTGCTCTGGTTGTAAACTATTCGACATCTTCCTTGCTTAACCTCCTTTCCGTTTCTCTCGATATATTATGATTCTATCCCTCGCAGTAGTATAGAGCATACAGAATTGTTGTCTAGTGTCAGTATTAATCACTCTCAATTACTACTAAGTCTTTGTGCCTGTAGTTACCATACTTGCACGCCCACCATAACATAATGCCTGCGTATCCCTGGAGAATATTTAAATCTCTGTGCGGTTTGAATCTGTACCAATCTACGAACTTGGCATCAAAATGGTCAAGCAAACTGTCAATTAAAGTCTGATACTCGCAAAGAACAGAACCAAAGTATTGCCTAATATCTTCATACTCTTTGGCAGGGCGTTGCTTCGTGCTGAAATGTCCAAGAATGGTTTTACCTTCTTCATCGTGCCTAAAAGAAATCAGAAGAGATTCATAATAATGCTCCAAATCAACTCTCCTGTTTCTCATTTCAGGAAAATTTACAATGGTTTGTTTGAGTAGTGTAGAAAGGTCTTCAGGCAATTTCCCATTCTTAGCTCTACTAAGAAGTTTATCAAAACTTTTAGTTACTCCCGAATTTGGTTCTTTCTTGTCGTAAAAATACTTAATTACCCCTGATACATCATCAAACAATATGCGGACTAACATATAACACGCCTTCAAGAAACTCCTTGCCTCAGCATAAGCTAAATAGTTAATTTGCTGACCAGCTACATCTGGTGTTTCCTCAAGTATTGTCAGGTTAGCGTCCAGATATGAAAGCATTACAGATAAATCATGGGTATTGTCACCCAGAGAAACTAGTTCTCGTGGAATATCAATAGGAGGTTGCACCTTCAAAATTTGATTCATTAAGAGACGCCAGTTACCGACATACCCACTTAAATTGTTCTGGTGATGGATAATCTTGGGTCTTTGTGAAGTCATTTTACTTCCCTTATTATATAACATCGTAGGCTGAACACTAGCGTTCCTCATGTTCTGGTTTAGCGTAGTGCGGTGCTCCCTTGCACTTGGTCACATTTACCCTTCAAGGGTATTGCTTCTGTAGCTATTCAAGCCTATAATTGATTTAAGAGTGGGTTGAAGTGAAGAGCCTGGTCACTGTAGTCACCCTTGCAATCCTTCTGGTAGGGTTAGTCCTACTTGGCTTAAATGATACTCGCATTGCTATTGCTGATACCAGCATCCCTGATAATGAGGTGACTGGTAGCGTAAGCAAGACAGGCAATTCCTCGGCAAGTGCTACCATTACGATTACCATGTATACTTTGCCTGATGGGTAGTAGATAGATGGATTTACAGGCTGTTGAAGAGAAGGTGACAACTTGTCTATTAGCAAAAAGTGCTATCTCTGTGGTTCTAAACTAGCTGATACTAGAGACCATCTTTTCCCTAGTAGCTTGTTTAATAAACCTTTGCCAGCCAATCTTAGAACATTGCCTGCGTGTACTGAATGTAATAATGCTTTGTCCAGTGATGAGGAAAAATTCAGAGTTTTTTTAGCTTCGGGAATGGCTTATGAAAATGAGCCTGGCTTCCGCATTTGGAACGAGAGGATTCGCCCAGACCTGAAAGGTCGTAGACCATTGTTGAAGCCAACCATAAGGTCATACATAAGAAAAGCAAGAGTAATATCAGAGTCTGGTGCATTGCTTGGTCGTACGCTGGTATTAGAAATGGATGGAGAGGTCATCAATCGTGTCTTGCGTAAAATTGCGAAAGGTCTTTACTACTTGGACACAGGTGCTATATTGCCAGAAAATGTACAAATACTCGTGGACTACGCAAATGGTAAACCTGAGCGTTTCCTTTCTCCTCCGCTTGACGAAGCCATAAAGGGTGCAAAAAGGGTGGACTTAGGCAATGGTGTAGTTACATATTGGAGAAACACAATGAAGGATGACCCTACTAACTCAATCACATGGCTCATGTTCTACAAAGATAAAGATAAATTATTCATGATATGTACTTATCGGGGCTAGACTACGGACATTTAAAGGAAATTACAGAAGAACAGGTAAGACGGCACAACAGACTTAGTTGGCTTGATTCTGGTAGTCCTTCAGAGCCACTAATCTTGGATGAAGTCATGATTAGCCGATGACTAGCTAAGCTAGGTGGATTTGGAGAGGGCAAGAGGAAGGTTGTAAACAAAGGGATTCTAATGCATCAGAAAACTATCCGTATGTTTCCATGTCTAACCCAACCATTAAATTACGGCATGCCACCATCACATCTGAGAATTTGTCTAAAAGAGCTTGTAAAGATTTCTGGAAATCCTCAATATGGCGTTCATATTCTGAGTCTGATAGAAGTTCAAGTGTAGTATCCACCCCCAGAGATGCAACTACTGTCTCCATAGAATCATATGCCTGCTTTACATTATCCCACAAATCGCCTCCGATATACGAAGCATTGCCCAGTGCCCTAGCACCTGATAATACCAAGTGTGTTGTAGCTTTTGTACTTACAGGATAGTTGCCTCTATCAAAACGCCCAAGCCCAGGAATACAGTATTCATTAACTCCGTATTGTGCCCATTCGTATATCTGTTCTATAGATTGCTTCAGAGTCGCTATATTGTGGATATAGCGGGTTTCATCCATCTGTCTCTTGAGGAGGTTAGCCTGACGGTGTGTTTGAATAGCATAGTATATAGTGACTGCAACAAGAATCCCAACGAGAATAATCTGCCAAATATAATAGGTTTCTTCCATATTCCTATTTTACCACACTCGTAGCCTGAGTTGATTATGTAATCCCGAATATTCTAAGCCTGACTGGATTTTCTCTACGAGCAGATATTGGCTCGGTGAGCGTAGGTGAGAAGGAGAGAGGGCAAGGGTAGGGGGTATCACATATAGCTAGCTCGTAGGTGTAGTCCTCAGAGATGAAGATACCTATCCTTTCAGAAGAGATAAGTAGGGAGACTCCACCCTTTGCTTACCAGCACAAAGGTAAGTGCTTACCAATTTAGCTATCCACAACGGATTGCTACTCCCCTCGGAAGAAAGTCAATCAGGAGTACTGGAGGAGCGAGGGATTTTCCCCTTTTTTGCGACTAGTACTAGGAGAAAGGTAATAGTCCATTAGTACTATGAACAATACAGATGATTCTACCAGCGACGAAGAGCAACTAGCGACCGTGCCGATGGATTACAGCGCTTTGCTGGCAATGACACTCCCACTGGTCATTACGGAAGACGCCCCCCTGTCATTGCGAGGAGAGAAGGTTTTTCGCTCAAGCTTCGGAATCTCGCCTGGACCAGCCGACCGTCGCGCGGAGTTTGCCCTGAGGAGAGGCGAAATCCTTTACCCTGAAGGTGAATGTGATGTAGCGCGGGAGTCTATCTCTGTCTTGGGCGAAACAGGTTCGAATTTGAAACTCAGAATTTGTCTCGGTATGTCCTGAGCTACTCCATTATGGAGGTATAGAGCTTAAGGCTATCCTCAAACTGGACTGACCTTGTGTATCTGTCTACCATCGCCAGGGATTGCCACCTGCCAAGCCTCATAATGTGGAGGGAATCTACCCCTCTCTTGGATAGGATGCTGGCAAATGTCCTTCGGAAAGTGTGAGCATTACAAGGAAGACCTGTCTTAGCTTCCAGTCTCCAAAGCATCCAGGCTATTCCCCGTTCTCTTATGTCCCATAGCTTACCACCAGCACGATGTTGTGATAGCCATTCCTTGAGTAGCTTCTCAGTCCTTTGACCGAAGGGAGCAAGTCCTTCCTTATTCCCTTTACAAACGACCTTGATTAACCGATGTTGCCAGTCAATGTTAGCCTGGTCAATATTGGCTAGTTCCGATAAGCGTAGCCCACTGTCAGCAAACAAGGATATGATAGCCTTATCCCGGATACATTCAGTCTGGTCTATGAGATAGTCCAACTGCTCCGTTGTCAGGCTCGGTAGTATCTTCCTTTCTACCTTTGGACTTTCCACCAACAGCATAGGATTATCCTGAGGATTTAGACCATGGCCACTTTTCGGGGAATATAACCAGTTGTAGAAAGCTCTAAGGGCTCTGTAGTAAGCATGTTTGCCACCATTGCTACAGCCAAGATTGCTGAGGAATTGGGATATATCCTGACCTGTGATGTGGAATCCTATGACGGTATTGGCAAGCCTCAGATAACCTTCGTAGAACTCTATTGACTGAGGACTTAGACCTTCCCGTCTGGACTTGAGGAAATTGCCTACCAGTTGCTTACCACTTTGGCTACTGCCGAGGGAGGGACTCGAACCCACACTCCCTTGCAGGAAGCGGATTTTAAGTCCGCCGCGTCTACCATTCCGCCACCTCGGCCTGGCAGGGGTGGCAGGACTCGAACCCGCGACCTGCGGTTTTGGAGACCGCTGCTCTAGCCAAACTGAGCCACACCCCTGAAGCTAAATTCTAGTTCTTGCTCAACTTTATGTCTAGTTGTGGCGTCAAATTGGCGTTATTTTTTTGAGACCCCCCATTTTTGCCTACAGGCATAACCTCATCAAGCAACGCCATGGCGTCCGATTGCATCCCCTCCATTATATGAGAGTAGACATCCATTGTAAAGGGTACGCTAGCGTGTCCTAGTGCTTCAGAGATAACCTTCGGCTTGGCCCCACTTGGGCAAGAGTTCCTCGCCGTGCCGTCCGAGACGTTGTCTTTCGCGCCTTTTGTAGAGTAAATATAAGATCTCACCATGTCTAGCATTCCTAGTGAGCCGAGGGGCGGGGATTGTCCCCGCCCCTCGGCATTGACTCTCCTAAAATAGGGGCAACTCTATTTTCCAAGGCAACCTTGCTGGATTACTTGTTACATTACTAGGTTAGGAGAAGGAGACTCAATCTTCTGATAAAGCCTCAAGCTATCCTCAAACCTCACAAAACAAGCAACTTCCTATATCACGTCTAGTTAGATATTGTCGTTGTTACACATATTCTTAACGAATGAATAAGAGGTTTAAGAACTTTTATCTTCCTCTTTTTAATACAAGAAAAAGATTCTTTAGCTTCAAATAAAGGGAATAAAAGCACTTAAAAGCACGCTAAAATACCTTGAGCCAAATAGGGCAAAATTGAAATTCTAGGTTACAGTTGCGTGAGCCGCGAATGCTTCCAGCTTAGTAGTTGACTATCAGCTTGATTGTGGGCTTTAAGATGTATGAAGAACCAGCTACAACCACAGCTTTACGAACATCAAAGTCTGCGGTAACCTCAACAGTTCCATTAACAGGCACTTCGAAGTAGCCTATCGCTTTATACCCTGTCTTTCCACCACTCGGGGCGAAGAGAGGTTGGGTGGAGTTATCAGCAAATTCAATATAACAGCCTGGATTGGCCCGGGATGAGGCCTTTTCTGCAATATCCAGCATAAAGCGAATTTGAGCATAATACCCAGCAGGTAATGTCAACTCACCTAATAAAGCGGAATTTCCCTCGGTTAATTCCAATAAGTTATATGTTTTGGGACCTTCAAATTCTTCACACGTTATCCATTGACCAACTAGATGATATTGAATTTCATTGATAGTGATATAAGCACCTGTAACATTTTCAGCATCTAGAGGGGCATCACAAAGATAGAGCTTTAAGGTTCCTGTTCCCAGTGCTTGTTCTGGAAGTGCTTGTTCTGGGAGTGCTTGTTCCGGAGGTGCTTGTTCCAGAGTCCTATAAAAAACTACTCCTAATACAGCCAGCATCGCCAGAATAATCAACGCTGAAAAGAATGGTTTGATTTCCATGCTCTTTTTTCAAATTCAAAACTGTCTAGTTTTGTGGATTTTGGTCGTGGGATATTTATTTGGAATCCAGATGTCGGTATTTGGAATTTCCCCCTAAGACTAGTATAGCGTTGTCTTCCTTGCTGTCAATCACCCATTAGTAATGGTACTGTCCAGTTATTCACCTCACCCCCCTTTATCTGGTATAGGCCGTTAATTTTGATTTTCCGTTCAATTTTGGGTATTTTGGAAACCCTTCATCATTTTAGGGTTGTTGCTGAGAGAGCAACTTTTGCCATTATCAGTCCTTGTTGTTTTTATTGCTATGGGATCTACCTAACTGTCCTTATTGTTGCTCCGGTAGCTTCAGGCCATACCCGAAAACTGGCGCTATTTTGGCGTTAAATTGTTTGGGACGCGTCGGGACATAATGGGACTCCACGAACAAAACCGGGTTTCGGGATTGACACAAAGGTTCTATCTTATACGTAAAATGACCTTTTGGGACATCTAGCTTAGAATTTGGAGACCGCTGCTCTAGCCAAACTGAGCTACACCCCTAAATCAGCATAATTATATCAAAAATACCCCTGGGGCGACTCGAACGCCCGACACGCGGTTTAGGAATACAGGCTCGTTGCTTCTCCTCATTTTGAAGCTAAGACCACCTAATTGTGGCCCTAACGACCCGCAGTTTTTTCACCACCGAGGAGCCAATTCAAAAGAATTGTAGAAGAAATTCGGAAATAATTCAACGCCACTTCTTACCTTTTTATTTGCCCTATTTTTGCGACTGAAAGGGCCCCGCGATATCAGAGAAGGCACTCGCATCCTCCAACCTCTCCCACCCCAGAAGATGAATCAAAAAATGTGCTAATATACCTATTAGCAACAATGGACAAGAATAATGCTATAAAATTGAGCGCATTCGTCTTGCTTATCATTGGAACTATTGGTCTACTAGTCAACGAGTTTGTTGCCGGCTGAGGCAGAGGTGTTACTATTGCGTTTGCCTGCCTCAACGTATTGGGACTTGCAGTCTTGGCTTACGCAACTTGGGCCATGGGAAAGCGATAAAACTGGACGACGCAAATCGAACTTTCGTGAGTGGTTCTCTGTAATAGCGTATGACAGCTAATCGAGAAAAAAGGCAATATGTAAGCACTACAGGCGAGGTTCACTGATGTTTCTCGTAACAGCAGGAGATGTGATATGAAAGTATCTACCTCTAAGACGCAATTTGAGACACGAGGGTCGCAAAGCACTTCCGTTGCCTTTTCTGAAAAAGAAACGCACTATCTTGAGCGAGGGAAGGAACATCCTGATTTGATCTATCCTGCTCATCCTGATTCTGTTCAGGAAGGATTTGAGTATCTGTATGCAGCCCGTAAGGACTTGAGATCATCAAGTGGTCAACAGTCGGAGAAGGCAAACTCCGCTCGGCATATGGGCATGCCAACCCAGGCCATGGCTAGCATGATCAAGATCATGAGCAATATACAAAAGGGATCGAGCCAGAGCTGGGAGGACATCGAACCATATTTCGAGGAATTGGAGCCTGCTCCATTTGAACCTAAACCCGGTCTCTGGGATGAGTTGAATAGATTTGCCAAGAAGAAGTGGGGTGATGTTAGAATTGGATTCACGGAACTGCCCCGGCAGATGATATTCCGGGGCAAGTACACACTTTTTCGTTACGCCCTTGTTGCGAGCCAGGAGATGAAGAAGGATAAGATTGCCTATGCTCCTGAGTTCCGGGCTGGTCAGGAGGTCATGCGTGTTTACGGAAGTCTCGGGCTTGTAGTGAACGAGATTGCTCGATGGTTGCGTAAGCAAGGATTGCGGTGTCAGAGTAATCATCCTATGGGAGGGATTACCAATACCCCTTCCCTTGCAGGTAAAGCTGGAATGGGTTGGCAGGGTCGCTTCGGGCTTCTGATTACTCCAGAGTATGGGCCTCGTGTTCGGCTCGCTCCCGTATTTATTGAACACAAGTGCTTTGAGTTTACGGATAATCGTGACCATGACTGGATTGAGGAGTACTGTGAGCTGTGTCAGCTCTGCGAGCAGTTGTGTCCAGTGCAGGCAATTAACAGCGAGAAGGTGGTCAGAATCGATAATGTCCCTGGTGTTGGAGCAATTCGAACTTGCATTGATCGAGAAAGCTGTTTCGAGTATTTCCAAAGGACAATGGGTTGCTCTGTCTGCGTGAAGGTCTGTCCCTTCTCTAATGGGGGTGAAACCTATCACAGGCTGAAGTCCGTTGTTGAGAAGAAGACCATTTGATTGTGACCTTGCGGTAATTATTTCCGAATTGGCAATGGCTTTGGAATCATTGGCGAAGGAGTGAGAGAAAGGGACTGATAAAGGCAATTACGATAACTGGTGTAGTACCAAACAAGCATAAAATGAGTCTTCATACCAAACCCAGGACGGGCCCCGGCCTGCATAAGTTACATCATAGGTTCGTGAGCTTGATATTTTATTTCATATTCAGCAAGTTTTGTTACAATTAGAAGGTTGAAGTCTGATTAATGGAGGCAAAGACCTATGGATATGAAAATCAAAGACAAATTCATTGAATTGAGTAAGAAGTATTTCAACAATGCTGAGCTCCCGATCACCTTTTATTACAGCGACACTGGGGAACAGGCAGAACTGGTCAAGCCCGGTTCAGTAGACAGATGTGTAATTGGTGCACTGATGGAGGTAAGAAACGGCCGCTGTTTTAGCTTTAACGCTGATTCAATCGGATGTTTCGGGGGCAGAAGGTACCTGGGCTTTGCTGAAAGATTGAGGCCTGATTTTGAGTACTTCCTCTCCTGTGGCATTCCGGGCAGGATGGAAGGCGAACGATATAAGAAGTCCCCGGAACTGGTGAGGGAGATTATGAAGAAATGGCCAAACCTTAGAGCCCCTAGGGCTTTCGCTGTGTTCAAGAGATGGGATAACCTCTCCCAAGAAGATGACCCAGAAGTAGTGATTTTCTTCGCTCAACCCGATGTCCTTGCGGGTCTATTCACTCTGGTGAATTTCGACGAGTCGCAACTGGAAGGAGTAATCACGCCCATGGGTTCAGGCTGTTCTTCCATCGTGTCTTACCCGTACTTGGAGAAGGATTCACCACATCCCAGGGCCGTCATCGGGATGTTTGACCCTTCAGCACGACCTTATGTGCCGAAGGATACGCTCAGTTTCTCTGTACCCATGAAAAGATTTGTCACAATGATTGGAAACATGGAGGAGAGCTTCCTCATTACTGATACATGGAAGAAGTTGCAGAAAAGGATAGTGGTCTCACCGACGAAACCAACGAGGAATCGAGCAGAATCGGCTAGAGGTTAAAATGGAAATAATGCCTGGAATCCACCGAGTAGGTGGTGTCAGGGGAGCTAATGCCTATTTAGTCATTGGCGAGGACGAGACGTTGGCCATCGACACGGGTATGCCTGGCAACGCAAAAAGGATAGTCGCTTATATCGAAGGGCTAGGGAAGAACCTATCCGATATAAAATTTATCATATTGACACACGCCGATATAGACCACATTGGCAGCGCGGCAGAATTGAAAAGAACGACCGGAGCGAGGCTAGTGATACATGCTGATGATGCCCCCATTCTCCGTGGTAAACAAAGCTTTAAGACCATTAGAGGACCCTTGGGCTTCATTTTCAAGCTGGCAATGAGTTTAATGCACTATCATCCAGCAGAACCTGATATTATTCTCAGTGCCGATTCCGAGATAAAAGGCTTCAGGATTATCCATGTACCAGGGCACACTCATGGCAGTATCTGTGTCTACAAGCCTAATAAGGTTATCTTTGTAGGTGACGCACTTAGGAGCGATTCGAGTGGTAATCCTAAGCCTCCTTCTCGAATGTTTTCTCTGGACGAAGCGAAGGCCAGAGCTTCATTAATAACTATTTCAGCCTTGGATTTCGATACACTTCTTACAGGTCATGGCGCTCCTGTTGTAAGCAACGCTTCCCAAAAGGTGAAGAACATGGTAACACGTCTAAGCTGAATGAGTGCACCAGCCAATAGTCTCTTTCTTACGGGGTACGTCGATGTAACTCAGCCAATTATGTTAATTATTAAACTTTTGATTTCAGTAATATCTTGGCCCCGATTTTAAGCATATTCAATTTGCCGACTTTCTTCATCAGGATTTTAGTATACATGTCATTATAGCGTTTGGTTATACTTAATCTTTGCCTCCGCTTCCTTTGTCTGGTTAGTCTCAAGCCACATTCGACAGGTGTAGGTGGCTCATTGGCGACGGAAAGGCAGGCATGTTAGAATAGCCTAGGGCAGTCTCGAGAGTAGATTCCAGCCAGAAACCAAAAAGTGGAAAAGGAGGTTGAAGTTATGGCGAAACCGAAACGAGCCACATTTCCCGGTCATAAGGTAGTCGCAACTGTGAAATCAGTTAAGGGCAACTGCTCGTGGGGGCATGAGGCAGGTGATACTTTTAGCATAAGCTGTCACGATACCGCTGGGCTTTGCGGCTTCTTCTATCATGACATCTACCCCTACATAGTGATGCTCCAGTTTGGTGGTGGCTTCCCCAATGAATGGGGCAACCCAGATGTGGTGACCGTAGAGTGCATGGACCGGTCAAATCTAGTCACACTTGAACTTCACCGAGTGAAGTAGAGCCGGACAAGCTGGCGATGAGCCTGATAGTGAAAGCCACCTTCTTTACCACTGAGCTCACAACCACTCGTGCGGAATGGAGGTAACTAAATGGAGGTACTAGAGGCAATCGAAACGAGACGGAGCATCCGGAGATATCAGCCGGATCCGGTCTCGCATGACCTGTTAGTCAAGATTCTGGAGGCCGGGCGATGGGCGCCGTCCGCCAGTAACTCGCAGCCGTGGAGCTTTGTTGTTTTCACTGACCCAGAAGTCAAGCGGCGGATTACTCGCTGCTTTCTCTACGGGTGGTTCTTAGATGAGGCGCCAGTAGGAATAGTAGTCTCAGTGGACCCCGGACTATCCAGTTGCCCAATACAAGATGGGTCCCTGGCGGTTCAAAATATGATGTTGGCTGCCCATGCCCTTGACCTAGGGACCTGCTGGATAAACCCCGGGCTCAATGACGAGGAAGTGAAGGTAATACTGAACATCCCTCGGGAACAAAGGTTGATCTGTGCTCTCTCATTAGGATATCCTGCCGAGACCCCTTCCAAGCTAAGGAAGAGACTGGGGGATATCGCCTTTTCCGGCCGCTGGGGAGACAGTATTCTGCCAGCGAAGTGAAAGCTGGCAGACTCGGTAAACAAACGGACACTAGGAGACAGCACCTGAAGAAGCGGAGGATACTTCCCCATTTGTGCAGTGGGCCGTATTCACTAGTCAGACAGAGTCCACCTATTCTAGAGAAGAGCCACAATTGTTGCACGAAAACTGGCTTTATTTAAGTGCGGATCGGTCTGATTGAACAATCCTCGGTTTTGTTCAATCCTCCGATATAGCCTCAAGCTATCCTCAAACTTCACTGAACTAACAAGTGGTATAATAGGATTAGGATTTATCTTTCTGGCTGATAGCCAGCCCAGCCAGTGGATTTGGAGAGGGCTTCCCTTGGAGGTCTTCTATCAGATGTTGGTTGGAGGTATGACAAAAGGTTTTGAAATCTAATAGAATGTCAAGAGAGGCAAAATGAGAGGAAGAAAATCCTATATTCTGCTAGCAATGTTGGTAGCTGGCATTGCGATATTAGTTACTGGTCTCTATTATCTAAAATCTCCCCCTAGTAATGAACGAAATCTATCTGACCCAGACGTTTTTTTGGACTATGTTATTTCTCTACCTACACCATATTCTCCGAACACACCTGAATGGTTTGGCTATATGGATGCTTACTACTTTGACCTCCCCCCATCATCCGACTTTTCCAGGGATGAAAAGGATGGAGCAGCTTACTCTGAAGGCTATATGACAGGTCTTAATGATAGATTAGCGAAACTTGAATCGCCAGAAGAAGAAATTCCTAGCAGTAGCTGTAGATAATTTATATATTTAACAATGCTAAAACAACTTCCTGTTATTCTTTTTCAAGTTCATCAAAATACTTACTATAGAAACGTCGGCTAACCTCATTTATAGCAGCTCAGTTCTTGCTCTTTCATCTTCCCGTTCCTTCGCTATCTTTCCTCTTACAGAGCTTCCCCAAATCAGCCTAAGCCAAGCATCACTGCCAAAATCCAAATAGGTCAGAGACAGACATCTGAATATCAAGAAGGGGGTATGCCCTTTGGATTGGGCAATGGCGGGCTCTAATGACTAGTTATATTACGATAAAGCCTCAGACTATCCTCAAACTTAACCGACCTAGTAAGTTGTATAATTAGGATTAGCCTGTATTTCTTTGGCTGGCGGGAGGCATATTTGCATTACTATCACCCTACCTGAATTAAAGGAGAAATTAAGATGGATATATGGAAATTTTTCAGCGTGACGCATGGCTACCATGTAGTCTGCAATCCGATGAGTACAGCGAAGCTCGACTCGCTAATTGAGCTCCTGAAACTGAATCCAGGGTCTGCCGTACTCGACATTGCCTGCGGCAAGGGGGAGATGCTGGCAAGGTTGGCGGAACGATACGAGGTATCCGGAGTCGGGGTCGACATCTCCCCATACTGCGTGGCGGCCACAGAACAGAAGTTGCAGGAACGGGTGCCTGTTGCTCAAATCGAAATCCTCAACATGGACGGAGCAGACCATAGCCCCGACCAACTCTTCGACCTTGCCATGTGTATCGGTGCTTCATGGGTATATCAGGGACATCGGGGGACTTTAAGTGCTTTGAAGGCTATGACGAAACCGGGTGGCCTCATTCTCGTCGGAGAACCCTTCTGGCTTAAGGAGCCGGGTGACGCGTATCTGGCTGCCGAGAACCACACGCGTGATATGTTTGGGACGCACTACGAGAACGTACTTGTCGGCGAAGACGAAGGCTTGTTCCCGCTGTACACAATGGCCAGCAATCAGGACGATTGGGACCGGTACGAGACGCTTCAGTGGTATGCGGCCGAAAGGTATGCCAGGGATAACCCGGATGACCCTGATGTACCGGAGATACTAGCTCGCGTTGCTCATGGACGAAAGAATTATTTACAATGGGGTCGTGATACGCTTGGTTGGGCGATGTATCTGTTTCGTAAGCCTTCTCATGCCGATTAGTAGCTAAGTCCAAATGAGCAAACTAAGCAGATTTCCATACCACGTCTAGTTAGATATTATCGTTGTTATCCCCATAGTTGTTTCTATTGCTATGGAGTCTACCTAACTGTCCTTATTGTTGCTCCATTAGCTTCAGCCCATATATTTCTCCTCCTTTCCCTAATGCGGTTAGATAAGGATAATATATCGGGTTGTGGGTAGATATACCTCAGAATACTTCAAGCTACTCTTTTCTTAGGGAAACCACAGCCCACTTTTCTTTGTAACTACCCCCTTGTTCAACCCTGAATTCTTCAAGTGTTTTCTCCCACTCCGCTTGGCCCACAAAACCAAGAGGAAGGCCAAAACCCAGGCTAAGGTACGCCTGGCCTGTTGACTTGAGGATACGCTTTATTTCGTTCACAGCTGACTGTCGGTTGTCAGCCATGGAACATAACAGGCCATTGGCAAGAACGAAATCAACGGACCTGTCTTTTATGAAGCTAACATCTGCTGCAGATACAGCGTGTACTTCAATGTTGCGGTAACCACTTTTATTTGCCCTTTTCTCTAATGCTCGGATACACTTTCTATCCAAATCAACTGCGTAGACCTTTCCTTCAGAACCAACGAGTTCAGCCAAAGCGAGCGTACAGTAACCTGAGCCACAACCAAGGTCAGCAACCACCTGACTGTCTTTAACGTAGGGTTCAATGAGTCTTTTAGGGGGTTCAAACAGCCTTCTTAATGCGTCCAGAAGTGCTGGTGATCTCCTCAACCATAACCAACGTGATGCTTTTGATTTTGTCTGGTCTTCTAGTTGTTTCTCTCCCTCAACTTTATGTTTTTCTTGGCTCGTTTTCATTTCCTGTACTCTCCAATTCTATTTCTTGCTCTCTAAGAAGGCCCGTATCATCGTTACTTCCATACAGATTATGATGAGGACCCAACCAAAAGCCAACACTAACCAAAAGATAGGTGCGAAACCACCAAATGATAAATCTAACGCCTCTGTAAAAATGAACACAATCATCATTTCCATTATTATCGGTTCAAGAATATTCCGATATAAGTTGACCCTTTTCTTTTCTACTTCATAGCATTCTTCTTCAGACAGCTTATTTGCCATAAACTCACCTCCTAATGAAGGACATTATATTTTCCCACGTTGGATCTGACAAGGGGTCTACTAAACCGAAGCTAGAATTTTGCTAATAATTTGCTAACAGACTTAGTGAAACTGGTTGTTACTAGTTGATATTCTACGTACAAAACAAGTTTTGGGCATTTGACACAAAAGTCCTAATTTGAACGTAAAGTGACCTATTGGGATACCTGCCCTATAAATGGGGTTCAGGTGGTCGCCAGCTCGGGGCAATAGTCACCTGAATTCGATCTGCTAGTTGTTCTTCATCCCAACCAGTGGGGATTCCGGGACGTAGCATCATATGCCGTTCCGTTTTTCCAGGGCTCGTAATCCCCTTCTCCAACTTCTTTCGCCGTTCTAGCTAATAAAGCTGAACGTTGCTCGTCGCTCATAGGCCTGAAACTCCTGGCTGCCTCCAGTGCCTGCTGGAGAAGTGGGAGAGAATTACATCCCGTAATTACAGCGCTGGTCGGCAGGCTCATAGCATAGTGCAGGCATTCCACCGCAGTGGCAATGCCACTCCTGCAAATCAGGCCGTTGCACAGGGGCTTCATCCCCAATACCCCGATGTTATTTTCCAGTAGCACCGGCAAGATCCTCTTTTCAAAGCTATTATAGTGAGCATCCATGACGTTAAGCGGCATCTGCACGGCATCAAATCTGAATCCATCGTTCAGGGCCGTTTGCAGCATCTTCAGGTGTATATCTGGACTCTTGTGGCCGGTAAAGCCGATATAGCGCACTTTGCCTGCCTTTTTCGCCTCCAGTGCCGCTTCCAGTGCACCGCCGGGACCTAGAATGCGGTCCGGGTCTGACATGCGAATCACCTCGTGAAACTGAAGCAGGTCAATGGTGTCAGTTTGAAGCCTTTGTAGACACTCATCAAGCTGCTTTGCAGCCGCTTTCTTGGTCTGGCCATCAATCTTGGTCATTAAGAAGACCTTGCTTCTATATCCGTCCCGAAGCGCCTTGCCCATACGGATTTCGCTGGCCCCATCGTTGTAGTCCCAGCTGTTGTCCATGAAGTTGATCCCGTTATCAATGGCGGTGCGGATTATCTGTATACTGTCGTTTTCATCTTCTTGAAAGCCGATATGAGCCCCACCTAAGCCCACAATTGAAACCTTTTCACCTGTACGGCCCAAAGTACGATACGGCATTCCTGACTTTGACATACTAGTTTCAGGAACCTGTGCTGGACTTTGGTCAGAGAATTCCTGCGGCTTCATCTTCAGGGCTCCTTTTCTTCTCATTGAATAGTAATCATAATTATATAGGATACTCTGCTTGTGCGCTATCCCTTAAAGCCGAAACGGACAACTTACTGATTGTAGATGACAGAAACAACATCTTGATGTCTTGCCACTCTTGGGCTCATCAGATTTGTTGACATCTAGGGACGACAGAAGCATAGTATAGACAAAGTAGCTGTATCGGAAGCCGTGGATAACCCGGACAGCAGACAAAACTAGACGAAGGAGGGCAAAATGATGACTGTACGTGAAGCATGGCTGATATTGACCACAGAGGCCCCAATAGATCCTGAACTACCTATTTGTGATCCGCACCACCACCTGTGGGACCACCCCAATAATCGCTACTTACTTGAGGAATTGCTACAGGATACTAACGCAGGCCACAATATCGTACAGACGGTCTTTTTGGAGTGTATGTCGAAGTATAGACAGGAAGGACCCCAGGAAATGCAGCCCGTAGGTGAGACGGAATTCGTGCAGGGCATCGCCGTCCAGAGTGAAAGCGGGCAATACGGAAAGACTCGAGTCGCCGCTGGTATTGTGGGTTTTGCAAACCTCACCTTGGGAGCTGCAGTTAAGCCAGTGCTTGAGGCACATATAGCGACCGGCAAGGGCAGATTCCGTGGCATTCGCCATAGTTCCGCCTGGGATGCAAGCTCAGACATTGGGTCTGCTGCGAACATTCCCAGACTGCTATTGGATTCCAAATTCCGAGAGGGCTTCGCCTGCTTGAAGGAATATGACTTGAGTTTTGATGCTTGGCTGTATCACCCGCAGTTGATGGACCTGGCTGACCTAGCCAGAGCCTTCCCAGATACACCCATCATCTTGGATCACATTGGGGGTCCCCTTGGTATTGGCCCCTATGCAGGGAAGCGCGAGGAAGTGTTCCAGAGCTGGAAGAATGACATTGCCGCACTGGCGGCCTGCCCAAACGTGGTTATTAAGCTGGGTGGCCTCGGGATGCCATTGTGTGGCTTTGGCTGGCATGAACGGACTATCCCACCGAGCTCGGCAGAGCTGGCTGAGACTATGGCACCTTACTATCACTGGTGTATCGAGCAATTCGGAGTTGACCGATGTATGTTTGAGAGCAATTTTCCGGTTGACAAAGTATCATATTCATACACCGTTATGTGGAACGCCTTTAAGCGCATCTCCAGAGGCTTCTCTCCTCAGGCTCACTCTGCTCTGTTCCACGATACTGCCGCAAGAGTGTACCGGCTCTGAATTGATCACTAGGAGTGATTACACCAATACAGTACAGGAATCAGCCCTTATACTAATAGCCTGGTTCGTTACCTCATTGCACAAACTGGCTAATTGTTACTAGTCCGTTGATTTCGTACCGTGTGTCTTCGTAATTGTTGCGTAGAGCGGACGTATCCGCTGTCTGGCGCAGACACGTTATAATCAAAGCCTTGTAGCGTACGGCGCTCCAGTTTCACGTTAAGAAT
>JAUVXS010000061.1 GCA_030603485.1 Dehalococcoidia bacterium | reverse complement strand
GCCGACTTTCGCCGTTTTTTCAGGAGAACTCCAAAAGCAGAGAGGGCGATCGTTTTCTATGCGGAACATGAGGGCTATTACCCTTACTTCGAAGGTCTTATTAAAAAACTGATCAGCGAGCACAATCAAACTTTATGTTATGTTACATCCGATCCAGAGGATCCGATCTTGCAAGAAACCCAATCTAAAATACGAACTTTCTATCTGAATAAACTACTTGCTCTCTTTATGGCGCATGTCAATTGTAAGGTGTTCGTCATGACATTGACCGACCTCAATCAGTTCCATCTCAAGCGATCACTCAATCCAGTTCACTATGTTTATGTGTTCCATGCCCTTGTTAGCACTCACATGATATATCGATACGGCGCTTTTGACCACTATGATTCTATTCTATGTTGCGGTCCCCACCAGGCTAAGGAAATTCGCAGGCATGAAGAGCTTTATGGTCTTCCGGCAAAGACCCTCAAAGCGGCAGGATATTATCGATTGGAGCGGATTTACCAGGCATACCAGAAGTACTCCTCAGAGAAGTCGCCCTCCGTTACCAAGGAAACCGTCCTGATCGCACCTTCTTGGGGAGTTGCCAACATTCTCGAATCTTGCGGTGAGCGTCTCGTTGAGCTTCTTCTTAAAGAAGGTTATGAGGTAATTGTTCGTCCTCACCCAGAAACCATAAGACGTTCTCCCGATTTAGTATCTGTATTCGCTTCCGAATTTGGAAATAATCCCAGTTTCACTCTAGAGACGTCCGTTGCCAGTGATGGCTCATTGCTCAGTGCCGATGTTCTAATAAGCGACTACTCCGGGATTGCTCTTGAATATGCTTTTGGCACGGAGCGACCAGTTTTATTTTTAGATGTTCCTAACAAGATCCGTAATCAAAGGTATAGAGAGTTGGGCATAGAACCATTGGAACTTTCTCTTCGATCCGAAATTGGGGTGGTTGTTTCCCCAAAGGAACTGGAGTCTGTCCCTCAGATGATTTCGGATTTGATACTGAATAGGGTAGCCTACAAGAAAAAGATAGCTGAATTGAGGAATGCATACGTGTATGATTTTGGACATTCCTCGGAAATCGGCGCCGAGTATATTGTCAATATTGCAGGAGGTATGGAAGAAAATATAGCAGGTGCCACGACAGCGGACGTACCAAGGAGTCAGATTTGAAGAAATTGTTATTTGTTGTTCACCCGCTATTGTTTGCAGCGTTTTTCATTCTGGCTCTCTATTCTGCTAATGTAGCAGAAGTTTCACCTTCTGAAATTGTGATACCCATGGTAGCTGCGTTGGGTTTTGCGCTTCTGCTGCTATTACCGGCTTTGTTACTGATTAGGCTGATCCTTAGATTACGAACACCACCACAGTCATCGCACCAATACCAGATTTGGGATCTTAAAAAAGCAGCGATCGTTGTATCAATCTTTTTAGTTCTGTTCTTCTCCTTTGGGCATGTTTCAAATGCTATAGTGGGCTGGGGTATTACTTATAAAGTCCTACTGCCTATTTGGGGTACACTTATTGTTTGTGGTGCTTACTTCGTTATAAATACACGCAAAGATTTACGTAAGCTGACAATTGTTCTAAACGTAGTAGCTGTTACCCTGGTTATTATTCCTGCAATCAGTATTGCAGTAAACGAGACAAAGGCTGCTTCGCAAGATATCAAAACTACGGAAAACATGGATACCAATAGCGTCGACCCGGGCAAAACAGATACCCTTCCGGATATTTACTATATTATTCTTGATAGATATGCATGCGCACGTACACTTGAAGAAGTCTACGATTTCGACAATAGTAAGTTTCTCGACTACTTATCCGATAAAGGGTTTTATGTCGCGTCCGAAAGCACATCTAACTATCCGGAGACCCATCAATCCTTGGCATCATCCTTAAATATGAAATATATTAATTATCTGAGTGAAGAGTTAGGAGAAGACTTTACTGACCTGAGTCCAACCTATACGATGCTGCAAGATTATGAAGTGTGGCATTTTCTAAAATTGAAGGGGTATGAATTTATACATCTCGGATCTTGGTGGGAACCCACAAGGAAAAATGAGTACGCAGATATTAATATTAACTATTGGGAGATATCTGAATTCTCAATGACCCTATTCAAGACCACTATGCTTTATCCCATTGCATTGGAAAGTTCTAGATTTCCTCTTTGGCTGCGATCACCATTTCTGGAAGAATTACGCCTGGGGCAATGGGAAAGGGTTCCCTATATATTCGACCAACTAGCTGAAATACCCAGCATGAAAGAACCAACCTTTGTTTTTGCTCATATGCTTATTCCCCACCCTCCATATGTATTTAACACGGACGGTACTTATCTGACAGAAGAGGAGACTAATAAAAGAAGCATAGAGGTTAACTACGTGGATCAGTTAATTTTCGCTAATAGCAAGGTCAGGGAACTCATCGATGAATTACTGTCAAGCTCAGAAGTGCCCCCAATCATCATTTTGCAGGCGGACGAAGGGCCATACCCGGGAGGACAGGATAAGTGGGAAGGAAAGGGTGAGTGGGAAGAACCGGTCGGTTGGGAAGAAGCAACCGAAGCGGAACTCAGAGAAAAAATGGGAATATTGAACGCCTATTACCTGCCCAATGTCGATGGGGATGTTTTATATCCGTCCATAACACCGGTGAACTCTTTTCGACTAGTTTTCAATCTTTACTTTGACACCGATCTTGAGTTGTTGCCCGATAGGAGTTATGCTTCTTACAAAGATCATCCATACAAGTTCTTTGATGTGACTGATATAATCAAGTACGAGTAATCAAGAAGAAACGATCGCTAAGGGCCACCCCTTGACTTCCTGATAACCAGATGTGAATTCGAACCAACGACCTCCGGGCCAAGACGAAGGACACGCGCAGGCCAGCGGCAGTTGACAACGTCCCCGTGGTCGCCTACGATGTGCGTACGTAAAAATAGCGCACAATTGGCCTAACCACAATCAAAGGTCAATGACCAAGGCAATGCTTTAGCTTCCGAGGTGTCTATTAGTTCCTGAGCCAGAATGTTACGGTCTATATACATGGAGGTCATGCGCTGTTGTCGAGATGAGTCATCCACACGGAGGTGCAGGTCATTCAAACCCCTGAATTGAACGTGGTAACAGGAGCTTTCAGCTACACAGGTAAATATATAACGTGGCGGCTTATTTCTATGGGCAAACAGGTCAGAACCATTACCGGAAGCCCCGACCGTCAAGACCCGTTCAATGGCCAGGTCAGCGCTTTTCCGTTTAACTTCGATAACCCGAAACGATTGACGGAAAGCCTGCGGGGAGCAACCACGCTTTATAACACGTACTGGGTTCGTTTCACTCATGGAAAGGTGACATTCGATCAGGCCGTCGAGAATACGAAAAGGCTTATCAAAGCAGCCGAAGAAGCCGGCATCCGCAGAATTGTACACATTAGCATCACCAATGCTTCAGAAGAATCGGTTTTCCCTTATTTCAGGGGGAAAGCGCTCTTGGAGAAGGCCATTGCCAATTCAAAGTTGTCCTACGCCATAGTCCGGCCAACAGTGATCTTCGGGCCCGAGGGCATGCTCATTAACAACATAGCCTGGCTCCTCAGGCGGTTCCCTGTATTCGCGGTTTTCGGCTCGGGAGAGTATCGTGTTCAGCCTGTCTTTGTGGAGGACGTGGCAGAGATAGCCGTCAGCGCCAGCCAGAAGGATGACAACATTATTATAGATGCCGTCGGCCCCGATATTTACACCTTTGACGAGTTGGTTCGTATCATCGCCGATAAAGTTCATAGCAAAGCCAGGATCGTCCATGTCAGCCCGGGGCTGGCGCTTTTCCTCGGCAAATTTATCGGCCACGCCGTTAGAGACGTAATAGTTACCAAAGACGAGATGAACGGCCTGATGTCGAATCTTCTCATTTCCCAAGGCCCGCCTACCGGCCAGACGCGCCTAAGTGAGTGGCTGGAGCGTAATGCAGATAGCGCAGGGGCAAGATACGTCTCCGAGATTAAGAGACACTATCGCTGAGCGAATGCCCAATTAAAGAGGCACGGCTTTGAAGACGCGCCTCACTATTTCTTGGTAGCGGGAGTTCTAAGGCTTCATGAAACAACACTCCCAGTCCATGTGATGACGCGGTAGTTGCCGTTTATTGGTAGCGGGAGTTGGATTCGAACCAACGACCTCCGGGTTATGAGTCTGGCGTCTGGTGTCCCAAACAGTGGTTTTAGGTACAAATTAGCACTTTTGTGTCAATGGCAGAAAAGTCGTTTTGTGCGTAAAATACCAACCAGTGACAACCTGTTTCATTCTGTTTGTTAGCTTTTTGTTAGCTATTTTCTAGCTTCAGTTTAGCTATAAATCAGGGCTATGGGACTTGGGGATCCCTAGAGATGGTGCAACGATATGCTCGCTCTATCAGCTTTAGTGATAGCCTTAAGTTTTATAAGCCACCGCTGGGTTAAAAACCGCCATGCTGGTTTGTAAAACTGTTCTTACGGCGCTACTGACACTCAAAGGTGGAGAGGAAGTCCTCGAAGTGGGTCAGAGCGGAATCGGTAACAAAATATACTACCCAAAATGCGGTGGTGCCTGGCTCGCAATACCACACAGCTATCATCCCATTGCGCTCCTCGCCCTCCGCTGTTATCTCGAAGAGCTGATACATGACATCGAAACCGCTCATCTGCGTAGTCACGCTGCCCCCTACAAGCTCGAACGCATCCGCATTAGCCTCCGCCCTTTCCAGCCCAGCATCTATGACATTTTCTTCTACCTCCGAGTCCCAAATCAGCGTTTTGAGCCAGCCTAAACCGAGCGCTTCGTCAGCCTTTTCCCAACTAACAAGCCCCGAGTCTTCGTCAGCCGTTGGCGAACCTAAGCCTACCTCGAGAATAGAAGCACCTGCGGGATACTCGAAGCTGAAGCCGTATTTGGAGTAAACATTTGTTCCGGTCGGCGGGGGGCAGCAAGCGAATCCAGACACCAGCAAGATGCCCAGGAGCAATAATACGGCAGTCCTTGTGATTTTCATTATCTACTTCCTGCTACTCTAGTCAAAGATTTTATACTGTTTGGGGGATAGGACAACAGCAAGCTCAGTCTGTGTAGATTTTCGCTGACGATGAGAAAACTCCACATCAGAAGCCTTTTTCGGTGGTGGAACATAAACGGCAGTTTTCTCTTGAAGCTGATGAGTGGTAATCAAGAATGGATAGGAGCGTCTTCGAGCCGCCGCGTATTCTGCTAACTTGGGTATGATTTCACTTTGTAGCCTCTCCACCGTGAACTGCCCATACCATCCCCGAACATACCTTTTTCGAACTGGCTTCCCAGATGTATGCACTTCACACTCATAGGCACTAATGCGGATATTTGATAGGTGTCGCCCTACGGCAATCCTTGTGATTTTCACTATTTCCGCTCACCCTCTCCGAATCCGCCTGGCTGGGCTACACAATGTTTAGCCCCTGCTAATGGTGGCATTCTCAAGCACGTCAACGAACTGCTTTGGTGTTAGGATAACCAGGTCACTAAACTTCCTCCGCAGCTTATCGGCTTTGAAATGTCTAAAATTCTTTGTCAGGAATATGTCTCTAGCAAACAAGTAGTGTATCGATATATGCATCACATCCATGAAATTGCTTACCCGTTGTTCTGAACTTACATGCCCAAAATTTGCAAACATTAGTTCTTGGAATTCAGAATAATAATAAAGGGCGTCTTTTCCATCCCTCAATGTTCCCACTTCTCCTAGTCTACCATAACCTAACCTCCAAGAGCCTAATACCGTTCCAAACTCTGGGATAAGTTTCTCAAGACCCAAATATTGCTGCTCCAGCCTAGCTTTAACACCAGGGCTTGCTCTTTCAAACTCTTCAATCATGGCTTCAGTCCCCTGGAGTTCTATCAGCCCTTCATCGTGCCAGCGTCTGAGTGTCGCCATATCTTGCTGCTCACGCTCACCCTTGTCAAGACAACTATAATCGGTAGTGACAGTTATCTTTTGTCGATTCGCCAATTTGTCTCTCACATGCTGAAATAGCCATTGTGATTGCATTGACTACCTACCGTCACATTCTTTTTGCTGGTAGAGCGGAGCCTTTGCTCAAGTTTTAACCTTATCATGTTGCCTCCAAATCCGCCTGGCTGGGCTGCCATGACCAGTGCTGCTCACTTCAATGTCATAATTGTTCCCCAGCCTCCAGCTGAGGAAGATATGTATTTACAGTGTTGGCAGAGATGGCGAAGCCTACACCCTCTACGCCAAACCCCACCACCTTGGTTGTAACTACACCGATAACTTGGCCCTGGAGGTTAAGCAGCGGCCCGCCGCTGTTCCCTGGGTTAATGGCTGAATCTGTCTGGATCCACATGATGTTCCTGCCGGTATCAAACTTGATGGCACTCACGATACCACTGGTAATGGTGATCTCCTCCTCACCCAGGGGATAACCCAGTACCACTGCCTGCTGTCCTAAGCCTACATAACTCAGGTCCCCCAGCTCTAAGTACGGGAGCTCGGTATCCTCGATTCTAACTATCGCCAAGTCGTGTACCAAGTCCCTTGCCTGGACAGTGCCGATATAACTGGTGCCGTCATCCAGGTACACTGTTACCTCTTCAGCAGCGGTGATCACGTGGTTGGCCGTTAGGACTAGGCCATCGGAATCAATGATGAAACCTGACCCCGAGGCCAGGTCTGTCTGAATGCGTACCACCGCCGTGCGTGCCTGGGTGACCAGCTCCTGCACTATCATGGGCTCCAGTGTACTGACGGCGGGAATGATTACTGAGGCCTCGGTGACATCTACTCCCCCCTTGCGGAGCGCCCAGCAGGGATTCTCGTCGTTGGCAGAGTTATCTGTGAGTTGCACGACATCGCTACCATCCACATTCATCACGTATATCTCCTCGTCGTCGTCCCTATCTGATTGGAAGACTATGCGGTTGCCGTCAGGCGACCACGACGGAAACCAATCAGAGTCTCTATTGGAGGTGAGCTGGCGTACATTGGTGCCGTCGGAATTCATCACGTAGATCTCGTTGTCCCCATCCCGGTGAGATGTGAAGAGAATCTGCGTGCCATCCGGGGAAAATGAAGGGTTAGTGTCATTTGCTGGATCCTTGGTCAAGCGCTGGCGATTAGATCCATCGACATTGATTATATAGATGTCTCCATTTTTGCCTTTGCGGGTGAAATCGTAGACGACCTTGGTGCCATCCGGAGACCAAGCGGGCACCCATTCAGTGCCGTTGGGGGTGTCAGTGAGTTGCGTTACATTGCCGCCATCGATATCCATAACAAAGATGTCCATATAGTCCCAGTCTTCAGCGGGATTAATGATATTGACGAAGGCGATCTTGCTCCCATCTGGAGACCAAGCAGGGTAGATATAGGCAACCGTTGGATAGTCATGCTCAATAAGAAGGACTTTCCAGCTACCATCGTCGTTCATTGCTAAGATGCCATCACCGTAGCTCCACGAATCGTAGACAATGCGACGCCCGTCTGGAGACCATGAACACCAGAACTCCGACGCGGATGTGGTGGTTAGGCGCTCGACGTTTGCACCATCTATGTCCATAACGTAAATGTCATACTGGTCATCATTGCGGTCAGAGATGAAGGCGATACGGTCGGGCTCCACGGTGACGCTGGCCGTGCCTGAACAGGTGACGTCTCCTAAGGTGGCCTCAGCTTTTACCGTATTGTCATAGGTGCCAGGGGAGACCCCAGCGGTGAACTGGCCATTAGCGTTGATAGTGCCTCCTCCGTTCTCCACGCTCCAAGCAAAACTCAGTCCAGAGATCCGGTTGCCATGCTCGTCCACGCCTACGGCCACGAACTGCTGGGGCATCTCCATGCCGATGTTCGCCGGGTTGGGCGCAATAACTACCCGATCTAGTACAGGCAATGGGGGCGGACCACCGCACGCGGCTAGGAAGGAAATGCAGAGGAGGAGCCCAATCCCAATGAGATGCCTCAAGTGCAAATAGTGAAGTACTGCACGGTGTTTGATCTGTTTGTTAGTTAGCACAGCCGGCCTCCTTCCTAAAGAACTCACAATCGATTCTCATTTGCAAACACTCTACTCCGTGGTTCTCTGCTTGTCAATTTGTGCGACACTCTCAAAAAATAGGGCTTTTTAGCTTTGACCTTGCTATAGGTAATTCCCTCGCCGCTTGATGATTTCTTTCCTTAGCGAAGCGAGGCTGCCCTGAAGACCCCTTATTATGCCTTATTCTACCTGACTATCTTTACTGGCATGAGACGGTCTGAGCTTTTAGCTTTGAGGTGGTATGATATTGACCTCCTCTTATGCCAGCTATATGTTACTCGCACCCTTCATCGGTTAGGCAATGGGGAGATTGTCTATAGAGCGCCCAAGACGGCCAAGGGACGCCGAATGATAGCATTATCGCCATCTACTGCCCTGATTCTCAGAGAACATAAGGAAAAGCAGGAAGCAACCCGGATCCAGCTAGGGATACCACTGAAATACTATGAACTTGTATTCAGCCAAAAAGAAGCTAAGACACTAATGCTAGATAATGATACCAAAAACTGGAATAAGCTGGTAAGGCGCATAGGGCTTCAAGGGATCCGCCTGCACGATGCTAGGCACAGCCACGCCTCACTAATGCTTAAAGCGGGGATACACCCCAAGATAGTTCAAGAAAGGCTGGGCCATGCCAGCATACAGATTACACTTGATACCTACAGCCATGTAGCCCCTGGGCTTCAAGAAGCTGCCGCTGCCCGCTTTGACGAGCTAGTGAACCCTAGTCGTGAAAATGTAGCTGTTGAAATATTCGATTAGCTATTTATTAGCTAAAACTAAAAAGACCCCTGAGCCAATTGGCTTTTTGGGGTCTTTTTAGATATATTTCTTGGTAGCGGGAGTTGGATTCGAACCAACGACATCTGGGTTATGAGGTTCATTTCACTGCGTCGCTAGGCCAGCAGAGGCGGGGAACTGGATAACTAAATGTTGGTCTAAGGGAATTCGACAACCGCTGTGCCACCGCTTGATTTATCTATGTCTTCCAGCAGCTTCACAAAGTATTGGTATGGTAGACTCACTACGACATCAGCGTCGGTAAATTTGGCGAACTTCCGCGATGCAGTGTCAGGGAGGGCAATACACGGCTTTTGGGTGACTAAGGGGATGCCTATCGAGGACTGGCAGGTAGCGGCAAAGAAGTTTTGCAGGGTCAGGGTGCCTTCGCTATAGGTTAGCGCTGTGTGAATGCGGTGAGCCTCGTGAGTATTGGCCACCAGAAAGACTAAGTCTGGCTCTCTGTGGGCAAGGTCTAGGGGTGTCAAAGTAACAAACTTAGCTCGCTCCCAGGGAGGGGTGGGAACTGTATTGAACCACTTTTCGGCAACAACGATGTCTTTGAAGAATTTCTCCACATAGGTCAGGAAGGGAATTAGAATCATTCGCTGATCCTGCAAGCCTAGCCAGTGCAAACCACCAGGGCAGGATATGTTCTCCGCTGAGAGATTAATTGCCATCCCCTTCCGCGCTTGCTGTAGAGCGACGCAGACAAACCTTTTCTTGCTGTCACCATCGGGCACAGGTTCATCCACGTAGCTGATAGCTACTGGCTTGCCTCCCAGTTTATAGGTCTTTATTAATATCTCTGAAGCCTGCCTAAAATTCACGGGGATATATTACCTTGCTAGGCTGCCCTCAGCCCAGGGTATATTACCCCCTCCAGGATGTCAAGATGTCCTGCCTCTTGATGCCGTCATCAAGGAAGCAGTCAACGCCAAAGGCACCACAATGAGGACATATAGTTTGCCACTACCAGCCACTCATGAAAGCTATCCTGGCTGTATTATGCCTGTGGCCTTCTGCTTTGTTAATCCAG
>JAUVXS010000004.1 GCA_030603485.1 Dehalococcoidia bacterium | reverse complement strand
TGATGTTGTTCTTGAGATCCATTATGCTCTACGAAATCCAATATAGTGAAGCATTGTATTGGTTCAGTCGTTTTCCGACAAATCGACTACGGTAAAGAGCATACAAGCCTCCTCAGTTCCTGTCAAATTGTCATTGCCACTTGCAGCACACGGGCATCATGCCGGCAGTTATTATAAACAAACATTCATACTTTCATTCCGTGCATAAGCTCATGAGCGTTCCACTATTGCCATCCAGTCGGTACCTGTTGACCTCTTAAGAAGAATGAACTCGCCATGTGGGAAATAAGTCAACAGATCACTATCTGCAAATCTCAGCTTGTGGTACGAAGGCAGTGGCTCGGGCTCGTTATACGGGACGGTGACTACCAGGAAGCGACATACCCGGCGGAGTTCAGGCAAAGCTGCCAGAAATGATTGCTTATCAATGTGTTCCAGGACCTCCATACACGTCACGACATCGATGCACTTACTTGCAAACGGGAGATTGGTAACGGACGCATACATGATTTGATATGACTGGCTCTCGAATAATGTGGTAAATTTTGAGTGTCGTCTTATGTCTATCCCTAGAACTCTCTGGAATCTATTCAACGACATCAGAAGATTCAAAAACGCACCATTACCTATGCCTATGTCAAGAACAGATTTAGCCTCTGGAAGCAAAGAGCTTATATACTCAATACGCCTCCAGTCATTTTCGTTGTACCATCCAAGACGACCTCTGTCCACCCCAAAACGTTCGATATATTTTTCCTTTATCATGGCTGTACGAGGGTTTAGCACTACATTCTCAAGTTTGGTCTCCTTGTATTCCCGTATCTCAACAACATCTTTCACAGAGGCAAAGGGGGAATGTATTTCACCTTTTCCCGGCGCCTCAGGCTTTACATGAATTGATAGCCCTGCGCTCTTACTTGCCGCTGGCGAAGGCCCGGGCAGCTTTGTCTCAACAGGGCTCTTCGCTGCCGTTGTTTTCCGTTTTTTGTATTCCAGGACACAGAGACGAAGCAAGCGGTATGGCAACAAGATGGTATTGCGACCGGGGCTTGCCACAGCCTGGACCAGTATGTTTCCCAGCCGGAATGAGAAGGAGTGCTTAATCGCTTCTTTTGTTGCGGAAAAACTGTCGTGAGATAGTTTGGGCTGCCTGACAGCAGCAGTATTACCTGCGCGGTTCACCTTTTTGAATTCGGTAATACACAGGCGAATTAGCCGATAAGGCAGCAAGATAGTATTGCGGCCCGGCTTACGCACGGCTTGTACCAGCAGGGTTCCCAGTTGAAAGGAGGCAGAGGTTCTAATTTCCTCCAGTGCCTTCTGGTGCGGACTTGGTTCCGCGGCCATGGCACACGATCCAGGATATATTTTCCTGCAATAGAATGCGAACTGCCCACAGAAATGCAGCTTACGATAGTTAATATCAGCGGCACTCTTATTGTTAGCATTGCCCCATTCATCGATTTCTTGATTTAGTGGAGAATTCTCAAACCAATGGCTGTATTTCTTGGGTTCACCAGATAATCGGCGATTGATTAAGGCAATGCTATCGATGCCTGGTCTCAATTCAATGACTTGCATACCAGAATCGTTAATAAGTGTCACCCAACCGTATGGTGTATAATTCCACAAGCTATACGAGTGATATGGCTCAAGGTACGAAGTAGATCCAACGAAACTACCACCAGGAACCAATACGCGACATACTTCCTTCAATAAACGCTCTGGATAACGAACATGCTCCATCACCTGATGGCAATACACTAGGTCAAAACTCTCGTCCGGAAACGGAATGTTCATACCATCAAAAGTATAGAACTCACAATCTGTTCTGATGCGGGCTGAGACTTCTGGTGACGATGAGATATCCAGCCCCTTCCAACTAAATTTCAACCCATATTTCCTGAATAGGTCTATTGAATTGCCAGTCCCACACCCGAGATCGAGTATTTTACGTGGCGGGTTAGCTGATTTCATTAGCTTGTCAACATAGTATTTGTCCTGTACCTGCCTAGCGTGATCTGTCGGGATGTATCTTTTCAGTTCATTCCACACCTTGTTTACCCCCAACAATAATGCGCCATAATTCGGACCCTGTCTTTATAAAGCGACCGAGGCATTGCCTATTATAGATATGGCGTGCAAATTTCAACTATTTTAACTCCTTGGATAACTATTTCACACCTCATATCCTCGTACCTGACAGGCTATCAGCTGTATTAAGACCAGAATCAATAGCAGCTGGGTTACTACAAGCAGGAATACCGCCGACCAACACTGCCGTTACCAGCATAGGAAGGGTTATGTTTTGTAGGAATTTTTTCGTCTCGCGTTGTTACCTTATCTCTTGGTGGCCGTCCATCGTCTGCAACAGAGTGGCCAAGTCATTTTCTTTTTACAGCCCTGAGAACCAATTGCAGTAAACGATAGGGAAGCAGCAGGGTATTGCGGCCGGGTTTACGTATGGATCGGGTCAGTGCATATCCCAATTGATAGGAGATGGAACTCTTAACCGCTTGCAATTCTTTTTTCGTAGCCGTCAATTCAGTTGTCACCCACTTTTCCTCATAAGGAATAAATTCATATGTTGGTGAAGCATTGAAAACCTTGCCACTCCAGCGATAATTTAAGCTCTCCATTGTTGAAAACAGAATATCGCGAGTATTGTCGTGTGCTTCAGCAAAAACAATAGGTTTATGCAAATTGATTGTATTTCTCGCTCCGTTAAGAGCCTTTGACTCCATACCTTCGATATCAATCTTGATTACTACAATGGGGCGGGGAAAAGCAAGCAAGCTCGTAATTTTATCGAGAGTCGTGGTTATGATTGGCTCCTTACTATTATTCCATACTATTTCTTCAATTTGACAATCATCTGATAAACCTAAGGGAATAACGATTGATTTTCTTTGCAAATCATTCAATAACAAGTTCTTATTTATCATATTAACATATCCACTTAATGGTTCGAAGGCAATGACGACTAAGGATTCACAAAACATGCCAAAAAAAATGGTGTGATTACCTACATGAGCGCCTATATCTAAATAAGTACCCACAAGCCCAAGGCTCTGAATATAGCGAAGAAAATCATGTTCATAGAATTTCTGGGAGGTGAAATGCCTTAAATACATGGCATCCACGGACTCATCGAAATTTACTCTTCTGCCATTGTATATAAAGGTATGCATACCATTTTCTCTCAAACACTAGGTGCTAGCATCATCAACTCAGTAACTCTTTCCACATTGCAAAAACACGGTCAAGGGAGAAATTCTCCTTCACAAAGTTGTACCATGATTGACCAATCTCTTCATAGTTACCGGATTTAACTATATCCAATATAGCATTCACGATTTCATCAACCGTGCGATAGCTCCAATCTTTAGGGTATATCTCTTCAGCACCCTCCCATTTAAGCAAGACGGGTACTGCTCTGGAAGCTGCACCCTCGGCGACTGAGAGATGGAATGACTCAAAATCACTGACAGATAGAATAAAACCGATTTTCTGGTACCATTCAGGCATATCATCACCCCACCCGTCAAAGTAAACGGCGTCTTTGAGCAAATTTGAGTTTTTGATTCTATCCATCTGGTCGTCATAGTATCGCAATTCCTCGGCTCTTCCCAGCATCCAGCTATATTCAGTGGGCAATTTGCCTTTGACGTAAAGATGAAAACGCTCGTCTTCCTGCCTTAGTTTCTCAATAATGTCCACTGCAAGGTCGAGCCGTTTTCTCTGGGGAACAATGCCGACAATACCAATATTGAACTGCGCCTCAGCAGATTTCGGTAGGTCTAGCGCTTGGGTGTCGACATAATTAGGAATAACAGTCAGTTTGTTGTCCGCCCATTCCTCCCATCCAAAGCGAGCTATTGCCTCACGTCTTATATGAGGGCCAACGAAAATAATAGTGTCCACATTCTGCATATCCACCTTTTCAGGGTAGTTTAAATTTCTTTCCTGCAAGTGGAAACGAATAATATGTTTCTGACCTGGTCGTTTGTTTTTAGAATACCAGACCGCGTTTCCCAGACACCATTCGCTGATGATGATGTCTGCCTCCTTAATTAGCTCTCGACTTTTGCCGACATCATGTTTATTGTGTCCCTCCCAATTATCGATGGCGACAGCATATCCTTGCTCTAAGAACTTTCTACGGAGACCGGCAATGAACTTGAGGTCGTGGCCCGCCACTAATATAGAGGCACACTTGGTTGGTCTGCTCAAGACTCCAGGCTCCAATACGTCGCCAACCAACGGTCGAATATAGTTCTCCCTCACCTTCTCTATAGTGAATCGTTCACTGGCGGCATAAGTCTTCGCTGAAGCTGCTGCGAGCATGTCGGGTGAGCTAGCCAGCCGGTGAAGAAGCTCCACAACCTCGTCATATGTATTAGCAAACAAAGGATAATCTGGTCCTAAAAGTTTTTCGTTGACCCTGTTCCTGGCCAAAATGACCGGGAGGCCACAGATACCATATTCCAGAATCTTGGTAGACAGTTCGAGCGTGTTATTTTCTAACTCGGGATTACGCCATGCCCAGCCAATGTCCATTCCGGTCATATGACTGAGCACACCTTCTCTGCTGAGCCCACGATACCAGACAATTCCAGGACTATTCTTGAGACAGGACAGAACAGTTCTTTGAAAACCAGGCAATTCTGGGGGGTTGTGGATTTTGTCGCCGAAAATATGCAGCTCAACTTCAGGGTGCGCCGCACGCAGCGAATCAAAAACCGCGAACATCTCGAATATGCCCCACAGCGGCGCGAATTTCCCAGCGTAGCATATACGTCTAACTGCAGTGGGCGTTTCTCTTCGGCGACTAGGAATAGGAATCATTGGGGGCAGAAGTCTAATTCGTCCTTGTGCTGAAGGAATATAGTTTCCCCAGTATGAGCAAAATTCTTCGGTCTGGCAAAGGATATATTTTGATGCACTGGCGATTTTATCCAGCGTTTGCAGCATAGCGTCTGTCAATTCTTCGCTTTTCTGGGGAGTGTCCGTCAGATAGGTCCACAGGCGACCATGTAGTCCAGCACGAAGCGAAGCCTTTTCACATAGAGAAAGCCCTCGAAGCACAATAGCATCGAAGTTTAATCGGGAATCCATGTTCTCGATCTTGTTTAGAGCTGCTTCGGGCGTTAGAGTGCGGTGAATAAGGCTGCCTTTCCCACCGGGGCTAATTACGGTAACATTTCTCAATTTTTTGAGCGGCTTTGTGAGCAGGCTTCTCTTTTCCTTAGATTTCAAGAAGAGGAAGACTTCGGTATATTCTAAGCCGGCGAGTGCTTCCACCAAGGATGCGGTCCAGATCGATGAGCCATCAATTAAATTCATGTTAGCATCAGCATATAGGGCTATTCTAATATTACTTCTATAGCTGGTATCTACCATCCCTTTATACTGGTCTGAACAAATAATGCGATAATCATCTGTATGATACGTAACGCGCTCGCATACTGCTAATAATCTTTCCTCATCCTTCCATGTGTGTAAGTCAGGTATTGACCTTCTTATGTGAACAAAATTGAATCTATCAGCCGAGTATATTCGAAACCCTTTCTGGTGGCAATCCTTCAGAAATTGACTGTCCGTACCGGGCTGTCGAGGGCTAAATTTCACCTCGTTAAATACTTCACGTTCTATGACCATGGTACCACCGGCGACCCACCGTGTATACTGGTGCTCATTGCCGGGATTTCTAAGTGCCGAAGCGCCGGTCCGTTCAAAGTAAACATAATGTGTTCCTTTACCGACGATATGGGCATTTGAATAGTCAAATGCCAGCATAAGGTCTTCCAGGTAAGACAGGGCGTAATAATCGTCATCATCAAACTTGGCAATGTAAGCTAATGAAGCTTTGTCTACGGCAAAATTGAGACAGGTGCCCAGCGGTTCATCCTCAGCTACTTGAAATACACTTACGTTCATGTGTTTTTTCGCCTCGTCTTTCCACTCTCTCAAATCCAGCCGGTCATTGTTCAGCACGATAATCAACTCTTTGTCTTCGTACTGCTGTCTATCATAGTTGGTAAAAATATTCTCCATGAAGATAAGCTTGTTGGTGCAGGTGATTATTGAGACCCCTTTCTTCTCAGCACCATCGTTACCCTGACCAATACCCATTGTCCGAAGAATGTAATCAAGTCTCTGTTCACAGGTGTACTCTCTCATAACCTTGCGCAGCCCTCGATGCGCCAATCTGTCTCTTAGTTCCTTATTCTCCAGAAGCTTCTTCAGAAGTAATTGCGTTTCCTGAGGAGAAGAGCTCATCGGCACAATATCAGAGCCGAGCATGTTCTCTATTCCTTTGCAATATCCGCTCAAGACGCAGGTGCTGGAAGCCAGAATTTCCAGAACCCTCCTGGGAAACATGGTAGGGCTGTTTATGACACTATTTACATTCAGGAATATCCTGTATATCTTATAGGCATATACCATTTCATCGTAGGGCAACTCGCCAACAATATATGGCTGATATTGTTCCGGAAACCTGTATCTATCATTATTTAACATGTAGTGCCGGTCGAATATGTCAACATGATACTTGAGTGCCGGCACAAGTATATTGCTGATTTGTTCTTTTCTATGCTTCCTGTACTCTGTTTCTCCTTCATACCATGAACCCGCAAAGGCTATGTCTCTCATTTTTTCCCCGCTACTTATCGGGTTATGTATTTTTGGTTGTACCGCAAAGGGAAGGCAAAAAATATTATTGTGCCCGAGGTCCTTTTTATAGCTTTCTATACAATCAGCATCAGTGGTAAAGACATAATCAAATAGCCTTGCGGCATCCCGAAACTCGTGATAATGTGCGGGGTCTTCCTTATTCCAGAATGCTGTAGATATGTTCTGGGTCTTGCACCACTGAACCAGCTCTGGTAACTGACTATCTGACTTTTGTCCCAAATTGACTATTTGAGACCCCCATGAGGAATCATTCCCCTGCCAGGCGGACTCAACAAGCAGAAAGTCAGGTCTACTCTTGCTTAGTACCTCTTTCCAGTCCTCTGGTGTGAATGTAATCAGGTTAGCTTCATATTTAAAGCAGTCGTAGGTAAATTTGTCCATTATGACCGCAATTCTCAAATCTTTCCTTCGTGGTTCAACAGTATCTGTAGCGGCGCTTCCCATTTCCTGCTTGATCTCATTGATTCTTTTTTTGACTGTTTCCAGCACGTACGCCTTATTAGTAGCTGTCTTTGGCAGCGCAGGCGAAGGCTTTCTCCTGACTGCCCTAATACCCAATCTGAACACACGATACGGCAGCAAGATGGTATTGCGCCCGGGCCTGCGGACGGCCTGAATCAGCATACTCCCCAGCTGAAATGAGAGGGAACCTCTCACCGCTGCCAGCTCTGCCTTCAAACGCGTTGTTTCCCTAGCCAGTGCCTCTCGCTCGGCTTTGAGCTTTTCGATGTTTTTCTTTCCAGCGTCGGATTCTGCTGCATAGTACCGGGATTGGACAATATATAACTGGATTTCGTTTTTCAGTCTTAGTAGACCGACACTATCATCGTTAGCGATTTTTTCTGCGAGCACCACTGTTTCAAAGACCCTGTGTTCCACCTCGTTGATTGACTCTACGACCAGACCACTTTGAGCAAGCACGTGTGCAGTTCTGAGAAGGTTTCCAGGATGCCAAACGTCGAAAATAACCAAACAGAAATCTCCTACACACAGGCCTTTTAGAATTGCCTCGTCGAACCGATATCGGTCCTCGGTCTCAACGCCAACAACCAGGCAGGCTGCCCCTCCACTTGCCGACGTCCTCGCCTGTTCTATCTCGGCTGCGTTTGCGATGCAAGTGTACTTAACATGAGGTGGAGCCTGCATATAAGTCGCCACGTTCCACTGTTGAGGAGTTGAATCCACGATGGAGTCGATCTTGTGGAATAAATCGCCAACAGCATCACTAAGTCGCATCGTGTGTATACACCTCACGGTCTTTCAAATACATAAAAGCCAATAGGATTCCCTCCAAAATTATACGGGTGGAAATCTTTGAAAGATAGGCCAACCTGTTGAGTGACTCCGAGGTAATCGTCACTCGGGCGATGGACTATGTAGTCTCCTTTTATCCATCGCTCTTTGAGATGTGTATCTGTAATGATAAGCAGTCCACCGGTAATCACCGTGCTGCACAAATTAGCGAGAGAGTCCTCCCATACCCTGTCATCAAGAATGTGGAACATTACATCAATCGAGTAAACTACGTCAAACAGGCTCCGCGGTCTAAAATTGCGAATTTCGGAACAAAAGTATTCCCCTGAGCAGTTATCAATGCAATACTCTATCGCAGTCTTGCTGCTGTCGATCCCAGTTACTATGTGCCCGCCTCTGCTTAACAGGTCGCTGAACAGCCCTCTCCCGCAACCAGCATCCAGGATTAGCAGTGGCGACAAAGGATTGAACCTTCGTGCAATAAGTTCGAGAAGCCTCCCTGCGCGGAGCGCGTAGAAAAGCTTGTTAGCTGCGTCGCTCAGCCCCCTGTCGCCCCCAGCTTTCAAAATATTGCTTTCCCTGTGCCGCTCCTCCCAATATTCTATAGCTTTTTCTTGAGTCAGAAGATCAGAGGTCATTTAAGTCCCCCATTGACATTCCTTCGCCAGTTTCCATACCTTACCCTCTTGTAATTTGAACCGTTCACTCTATTCTGGCAAGTATACCAATAATTCTCTCCGCAGTTATGCCGTCCCACAGCTCGACGTGGGGTGGAGATTGAGACTTAGAGGCGAGGATTTTGGACGCCTCTTCGATAATCTTCCGTGGTCTATTGCCTACGAGCATATTAGTCCCCCGGGTTATGGTCATCGGCCTTTCAGTCGTGTCTCTCAGGGTTAAGCAGGGAACATTCAGTACAGTTGTCTCCTCCTGAATTCCACCGGAATCAGTCATGACAAATTTAGCATACATCTCGAGCTTGAGGAAATCAAGGTAGCTTAGAGGGGGAGTTATTAACATATTAGATTGAGATTGCCACGCTTTCGCTTCAGCCGGGCTCGCAATGACAGTGGCATGAGGGTCAAGGTTGAATTCACGGAGATTTTTCTGGGTGCGGGGGTGAGCAGGAAAGACTACAGGAATCCACTCGGATATGTTGGTTATTGCACTCATAATGTTCGTCAGACTGTGTTTTTCGTCAACGTTGCTGGGGCGATGCAGGGTTAGCAGGGCATAACCTTCTCCGGCTAATTTCAACTGAGTGAGGATTTGAGATTGGTCGGCTCTGGCTTTATTAAAAAGCAGACTATCTACCATCACGTTGCCAACAAAGAATATCTTTTCTTGAGGAATACCTTCTCTCTTTAGATTCTCATCGGCATCCCGTGAAGGGGTAAATAGGTAATCCGAGATTTGGTCGGTGAGAAGACGGTTTATCTCCTCGGGCATGGTGCGGTCGTAAGAGCGTAACCCAGCTTCCACATGAGCCAGCGGTATATGCAGTTTCACCGCTGTCAGAGCGCCCGCAAGCGTGGAGTTCACATCACCGACCACTACGACTAAATCAGGTTTTTCCTTCAGCAGCACCTTCTCAAACTCAATCATGACTCTGGCTGTCTGCTCGGCATGTGTACCTGAACCGACTCCGAGATAAACATCAGGTTTGGGCAACTCCAGGTCTTGGAAGAAGACCTGAGACATTTCATAGTCGTAATGCTGACCGGTGTGGACAAGGATCGGTTCAATGGGATTTACCTTTGAAGAAGCATTATGCTTGTTTATCGCCCTGAGCAGGGGGGCTATCTTCATGAAATTTGGCCTGGCACCACAAACGAGGACTATTTTCATGATTCTGTTCTCAGGATTGTGACCATATCAATATCATGTCTCATAAGCACAAGCGGTCTATCAGTCCCTACGGTCTTTTTCCCCGCATATCACTCTCCCAACCTGACTATATTATCGCTTTTTAGCCCTCTGGTGACTCCGCGTGTATCAAAAACCAGTTTCGAACAGGTTATTATCTGCTCCACATTATAACAGCTGTGGTCAGCAGCTATGACGACACAGTCCATCGAGGCCAGGCATTCACCACTGAGTTCCACCGATTCCATGTCGCCTGCGGGCACATGAATCTGAGGTACGTAAGGGTCATTGTAGTTTACCTCAGCCCCCTTCTCACGAAGAAGCTGAACTATTTTCAACGAGGGAGACTCCCTGGTATCTTCAACGTCTTTCTTGTAAGCTACGCCAAGGACAAGGATTTTGGCTCCATTTAAGCTTTTGCCTCTGGTGTTTAAGACTTCAAGAATTCGAGAAACGACGTGATAAGGCATGTGCTCGTTGATTTCGGCGGCGAGCTCGATGAACCTGGTATGAAAATCAAGCTCCCGGGCTTTGTTTGCCAGGTAATAGGGGTCGAGCGGGATGCAATGTCCGCCAATGCCGGGGCCGGGATAAAAGGGCATGTATCCGAAAGGCTTGGTAGAAGCAGCGTCAATAACTTCCCAGACACTTAAACCCATCCTCTCACAAAGATGGGCAAGCTCATTGACCAGGGCGATGTTCACACTGCGGAAGACGTTCTCAAAAATCTTGGTCATCTCAGCTACCTCGGGACACGAGACCGGAAGTACCGCGCCGGCAATCTGGGAATAAAGAAGCTGAGCCAGTTGAGTGGACTGGGGGTCTATGCCGCCGACGATTTTAGGAGTGTTTCTAACGTTATGGTCTTTGCTGCCCGGGTCGACGCGCTCTGGTGAATAAGCCAGGTAGAAGTCAATGCCGCATCGAAGCCCCGATGACTCTAAGTTGGGCAGTACCACCTGTTTGGTAGTGCCGGGGTAAGTGGTGCTTTCTAAGACCACAAGTTGTCCGGGCCGGAGATATTTTGATATTGCCTCGGATTCGTGAATCACGTAAGAAAGGTCCGGGTCTTTCGTCGTGGTCAGCGGAGTGGGAACACAGATGCAGATGGCATCTACCTCCCCAAGGCGGCTCTGGTCTGTGGTTGCCTCCAAGAATTTCCCTGTCACTACCGAGGAGAGGCTGTCACTGGAAACATCGGCGATATAGGACTTGCCCCGGTTGACCGAATCCACGTTTTTTTGCCGGATGTCAAATCCCAGCACCTTGAAGCCTGCCATGGCAAAGGCGACAGCCAGCGGAAGTCCTACATAACCAATCCCAACGATACCTATTGCAGCCGACTTGTCCCTGATTTTTTCTTCCAGCCGTAACAAAGTCACCTCTCTTTCATATCTCGCCACTCCAAGTTTAGCACAATACAACAGTTCGTAACATCTGAATTCCAAGCTTATGAAATGAGAGCCAATAAATCCAGCCCCACCGGTAATGGTGGCTGTGTTTCTATTCAGGACTGACCTGGGCCAAGATACTCAAAAATTTTCACAGTTGTTGTGGTTATTGTGGCTCCGGGATCGGGATATATGAGCTCATAGCTGTTCAATTCTTCAAGAGGCACGGGGCTATCAAAGGGATTGGCACTCACTATTTTATAATTTCCCGCGTCCTGGCTTGATATATAGGCCTTGGCTGCTTCATAAGTGGGAAAGGACAGGGCATCGGTGATTTCCTTATACTCATCTCCTCCACTGGTTACCTTTTCTTCGTAAGATATGACTACCGATGCCGTGGGAGCCACGGCTTTGCCATCAAAGTTGTAGAGCCTGACTACAGTGGATTGATAGTAAGCGGGGTAGTATAACCGCACTGGTTCTAGTAACCCATCTTGCGTCGGCGAGTAATAAATTTCGTAAAACTCATCCTGGCTAATGTCAGCCCACTCCGGCATGGCGTGGAACTTGGTAATCGGCATTGCATAGTCAATCACTACATATTTCGAACCTAACCTGTCCGCGATTTCGTTGGCTGAGCTTTCATTCTGGGCGATGAAGAACTGGGCGGCTTTTTTGGCCCCAACCTGGCCAGGATTGGCGTTGGGTATGCGATGGGCAATTTGCATTATGAAGTAGCCATAGTCCCACCAGGACATCACGCCGTAGGCAGTCTCGGGATATTCAAAGTCAGTCCGTGGCGGGTATAGCTCATAATAGAAATCGGGGTCATCAAAAGGCTCGGGACTGTTATCCTTTAGCCACTGAAGCGAGCTATACCACCCCTCGTCCATAATATAGTTTGGTACCCTGCCGAGTGCTCTGGCCTGGAGAATACTTGGGAGGAAGACGAGTAAAAAGATGACTATTCCGACAACGATGACCCTTACCCAGACACCTCTGGGCTGCATAAATGTTTTTGGCTTCGTTTGTTCCCTGGCCTTCTTTTCCCTTTTCTTAAATTTCTTAACCTTCTTAACCGCCCCCACTACTTCCTTAGACTTGGCCAGTAATTTGCGTAGGCCAGCAATGTCCAGCATTTTCCAGGAGAAAGACCCTGTGAGCAAGGCAGCATTTACGGCATAGTAGTAACCGAAGCGGCGCTGCCCCAGGACCGCCATCAACATTATTATGCTCCATATCAGGAAGAAGGTTTTGTCGGCACTTTTTTCCTTAATAGCGACGTAAATAAGCATGCCAAAGGAAACAAATGAGATGAAGAAGGAGGTGGTGAAGTTGGCCCAGGCTATCTGCAGGGTGAACACTCCGCCGGGTAAAAGAAGGGGTTGCGCTTCCAAAACAGTCAACATAGCGCCACCCGTAGTGAAGATGCCAAATTTGTCGAGCATGGACTGAAACAAAGAGGGATTGATGGCATGCAAAGCAGCAAGTCCGATTCCAGCCAGTCCCAGCAAGGTCAAGGGATAGTAAACAGGCTTCCAGGCCCTGCCTGCCATGAGTCGTGAGATAACACTTAAGACTATGGGTACCACTATGGCAATTGGCAGAGATACACGAGAAATAGTATCCAGGCTGCTATTGCCCAATATGGGGAGAAGCATGAGGAAAGCAATAAGGAAAAGAGGAGTGCCCACAATACACAGATAGTCGCTCGATTTATGCCTTAAGTGGTCCACGATGAACTGAATCACCAGGTAAGCAAATATAATGAAGGCTAACAACAGCCCACCTTGCCAGTTAAGGAGATATATACCCAGGAAGATGCCAGCGAACAGGGTATAGACGAGAGGTTTGGTTATTTTTGACCGGTCTCTACTTATAAGATTGCCGAAGGAAATCTCTCTTTCTCGTGCTCGCTTAATGGCCATTATTATAAATAGTATGCACACGGTGCTCAACAAAGTCTCAGCTACATGGTGGTCGGTAAAGCCAAGCAGGGAACGATGCAGAAATTCGCCAGGCAAGATGACAACCAGGGCGGCTGAAATTACGCCCACCCAGCGGTTAAACAATTCCTTGCCGATAAAGTACACCGGGATGAGTGTCAGAGTGCCCAGAATAGCAGGCATGTAAGCACCCACCACCTCAATGGTATGCTGAGTTGGTGCTCCCCCGCTGACCAGCAGACCAATGGCAGCCACAAGCCAGGGGAAGAATGGCCGAGCAAGTCCTCCTCCACCACCGGGGTAGATCATATAGGGGTCAAAGGAATTGAAGTGCGGAAAGTTATTAACCAGATTTTCTATGTTACGTATGTAATAATAGGCATCAGTCTCTCGAAACCAGATCCAGTCATTGACAAAAATTTGGTCGTAAGGTAGGGCTATGCGTATGTATAATGAGATCCCACAGAGGACTGCCAGAATTATGCCCACTATGGCTATTGGGGGAAGTTTTCTTTTTTGCTCTGGACTCTGCTCGCTCACTTAAAATGCCCGCAAAGGAAATATCTTGCCAGCCTAAATATTCTCCCTATTATAAGCATACCTCACTGGATATTACAATACATCATAACTCACCAGATCCTTAACACAGCTTGTTGAACTAGAAGCCAGATTTAATCTATAATTGCACAATGCGAACCTATCGTCCCGTCAATTTGAATGTCCTCTGGTTTTTAATAGCTCTAAATGTCTTAATCTTCGTTATCGAGATAGTGATAGGTCCGTATCCCATTGTACAAAATAATGAAGTCGTCAATGAGGTTGTCCTCTTTCTTGGCTTGAAACCAGACGAGCTCTCTCAGCACCCCTGGACCATTATAAGCAGCATGTTTGTCCACGGCGGTCTTACCCACATATTATTCAATATGATAAGCCTGTATTTTCTGGGTAGCTTCCTCATCCGGGCAGCAGGAGAGAGAACTTTCCTGGCGGTATTTTTTCTGGGAGGGCTGGCGGGGAATATTCTCTTCGCCATTCTCGCTAACCCATTTTCAGTAGGAATAGGAGCCTCGGGAGGCATTTTTGCCTTTGGTGGAGCCCTGGCGGTAATGGTCCCCAAAGTACCGGTCCTTATATTTCCCATCCCTGTCCCCATGCCACTTTGGATAGCAATCATAATCCTCGTCTTCATCTCTTTCCTCTTCTCCGGGATAGCCTGGCAAGCTCACATTGGAGGTTTGCTGCTTGGGCTCGTAGTGGGTTTCATTTTCAGGAGGAGAAGACGAGTCTATTATTTTTGACTCTTTGAACCATCCCACCTAAACTCATAGTCTTCCGTATGATCTAGTATAAAACCATCTCCCTCGAAGGGAGAGGGCTACGGTGAGGGTGAATTTCCCTCTCTCTTTCACCCTGCCAAATCAAAGATTTTGTGGGGTATAAGCTCTCCTCCGCCAGGGGAGAGAAAATTATAATGATTTATTCAATTAACTGTAGAGCAAATTTATAGGATTGATAATAGATGGAAATAAGAGAAATTCGTCTGAAATCCGACGGACTTGAGCTTGCCGGCGAGCTTCATATTCCATCGAAGGACAGGCTTCACCCTGCCCTGTGCATCTGCCATGGCATTCCGGCTGCCCCCCCTGACCCCACCGACAGGGGATATACGCTGCTGGCGCAGCGCTTCTGCCATGCTGGCTTCATCACCTTAATCTTTAACTTCCGTGGGACGGGAAAGAGCGAAGGTAACTTAGACATTCTGGGCTGGAGTCGAGATTTACAGGCCGCCCTTGATTTCCTGTATAACCTAGAGGAAGTAAATAGGACCCGTTTTTGCTTGCTTGGATTTAGCGGAGGGGCGGCGGTCTCTGTTTATACCGCGGCCCGTGACCCTGGAGTATCTTTGGTGGCAACCTGTGCCTGCCCTGCGGATTTCCGTTCTCTTCACCAAAGAGAAACGCCTCTGGACACCATCCAACGGTTTCGCCAAATCGGGGCAATAAGGGATAAAGATTTCCCACCCTCAATAGAAGAATGGGAAGAGGGATTTGAGACCGTCTCTCCAATCAAGTGGATTGATAAAATTTCCCCCCGTCCCTTGCTTTTGGTTCATGGAGATGCTGACGAATTAATACCCCTGGAGCACGCACATAAACTCTACCAGAAGGCTAAAGAACCCAAAGAGTTAAAAATAATACCCGGTGCCAGGCACAAAATGCGCCTCGAAGAAGCAGTGATAGCTTTCGTCCTGGACTGGTTGAAGGCGAGGTGCCGAGCCGTTTAAAAACCGTAGTTGCCCAATTTATTGGTGCTTTTCCGTTCGGGAAAGATTCGCAGATTAAACCATACCCATAGAAGCACAATGATAATTGGAGCAAGAGACCGCCAGTCAAGCCAGACCCTGCTCCAGAATGCCAAACCGATAAGCGGAATCATAGAAAAGCGCGAATAACCACTCCAGGGAATTAGAATGACGCCGACGTGCTTTCTCATCCATGCGAAATAGATTTGCTATTTTTCTTTCAAGCGTCACACTTTACCTGCCCATATTTACTATTATGTTCATTTTACACTTTCGGCGTTTCTTCCCGAGGTTAAGAATTTCCGATAACGGCCGCAGACATGTAACGAAAGTCAGTCCTTTTCCTTGCCAGCCTGCTTTGTCAGCCAGTACTCAATGCTGTCGGCCACGGCCAGCCAGCTAGCTTCGATGATGTTAGTGGAGCTCCCTACCGTCCGCCAGTTTTCCTTGCCGTCGCTGGACTCAATGAGCACCCGGATCTGTGATGCAGTGCCTGCGGTTTCTTCGAGGATGCGCACCTTATAATCAATAAGTTCTACAACAGTCAGGTCAGGATAGAACTGGAGTAAAGCTTTGCGCAGAGCCTGGTCGAGGGCGTTGACCGGGCCATCGCCCTCAGCAGCCGTATGCACTATCCTGTTATCCACCTTGACCTTAATAGTAGCTTCTGACAATGTCTCTTCTTGGTTTCCTCTGGTGGGCGGACGGCGCCGTTTCTCTACCACCACCATGAAGTCAACCAGCTCGAAAGGTGGCCGATAGTCGGGCTGAGCCCGGCGAATCAGAAGATCAAGGGAGGCCTCGGCAACATCGTATTGGAAACCCTGCTTCTCTAACAGCTTAATTTGCTTCAGCACCTCCTCAATCTCCTTGCCTTTAGGGACAGGTAGTCCACGCTCTTTAGCTTTAAAGATAATACTTCCCTTCCCGGCTAGCTCAGAAACAACAACATGCGGGCGATTGCCTACTAGACTCGGGTTTATGTGCTGGTAGCTATCTTTCCATTTCATTAAGCCAGATACGTGAATCCCACCTTTATGAGTGAATGAATCATCGCCCACATAGGGAAGACGGTTATAATGAGGCATATTGGCCAGTTCTGATACATAGCGCGAGACGTCACTGAGCTTGTTTAGCTGCTCGTCAGTAACGCAATCAATGCCCATCTTGAGTTTCAAGTTTGGTATGATGGAACAGAGATTGGCGTTGCCACAGCGCTCACCATACCCATTCATGGTACCCTGAATCTGAATAACCCCTGCCTCCACGGCAGCCAGGGAGTTAGCTACAGCAAGTTCGGCATCATTATGGGTATGAATGCCCAAAGGAACAGGGCTTGCCTTTTGAACAGCTTTAACAGCCTCTGCTATCTGTTGTGGCAGGGTGCCGCCATTGGTATCGCAAAGAATTACGTATTCCGCACCGGCTTTAGCCGCAGTCGTCACCACCTGCAAGGCATATTTAGTATCATCTTTATATCCATCAAAGAAATGCTCGGCATCGAAGAAAACCCTGAGCCCTTTTGCTCTGAGGTAACTTATGGAATCTGTAATCATGCTGAGGTTTTCTTCCAGTGTTGTTTCCAGGACCCGGGTTACCTGCTTATCCCAGGCTTTTCCCACAATAGTGACCACCTTGGTTTTGGCCTCAAGCAAGGCCTGGAGATTAAGGTCTTCTTCCACCCGGCAACCCGCGCGTCTGGTGCTGCCAAAGGCAACCAGGGTGGAATGGGTCAACCGCAAATTCTGTGTTCTGGCAAAAAATTCAGTATCCTTAGGGTTAGAGCCTGGCTGGCCACCCTCAATGAAGTCAATGCCAAGCTCATCCAGCTTCTGGCAAATTTTCAGCTTGTCCTCGACAGACAAAGAAATCCCTTCCTTCTGAGCACCATCCCTTAGGGTGGTATCATAAAGCTGTACTGTTATCATGGAAATTTCCCTTAACCTTTCACTTTTTGAGCAATCAAATCTCCCATCTCCTTTGTTCCCACCCGAATCTTGCCCTCCGACATTATATCGTAAGTTCTATAACCTTGCTCCAGGGTGGCAAGGACGGCGTTTTCTACAGTCTGTGCTTCAGTTTCCAGGGCAAATGAATAGCGAAGCATCATAGCTACACTCAGGATAGTAGCAATAGGGTTAGCCAGGTTTTGCCCTGCTCGACGCGGGGCACTGCCATGAATTGGTTCATACATGCCGAATGTTCTTTCTTTGGGAATTCCTGCCAGGCTGGCTGAAGGAAGCATGCCCATAGAACCAGCCAGCATTGAAGCCTCGTCGGTGAGAATGTCACCAAACATGTTTTCTGTGACCAGGACGTCCAGATCAGCAGGACGCTGAATAAACCTCATCGCACAGGCATCAACCAGCATATGCTGAAGCTCAACATCGGGGTAGTCGGCAGAAATCTCTATGGCAATCTGCCGCCATAGTCGGGATGACTGAAGGACATTGGCTTTGTCCACGGAAGTTAGCTTCTTACGTCGGCTCCGTGCCAGCTCAAAGCCCACCTTTAATATGCGGTCAATTTCCTTCTCAGAATAGGCTAACGTATCAACAGCCTGCCTTCCCTCCGGAGTTAGCCACTGTTTCTTGGGCTGACCGAAGTAAAGTCCGCCGGTAAGCTCCCTGACCACTACCAAATCAACCCCCTTAACCACCTCCGGCTTTAAGTTAGTAGAATCCACCAGCATAGGGAAAACTTTCACGGGACGCAAATTAGCAAACACTCCCAGCCCTTTGCGCAAAGCCAGAAGTCCGTCTTCAGGGTGGATTTTGGCTTGAGGGTCATCCCATTTAGAACCGCCAACTGCACCAAGCAGCACCGCATCACATTGTTTACACATCTTCAAGGTCTCTTCGCTAAGAGCTGTGCCCAAAGTATCTATAGCAACTCCACCTATGAGACCATCATGAAGGTGAAAGCTATGCCCAAATTTCTCACCCACGGTCTGCAAAACCTTCAGCGCCTGGGTTGTTACCTCAGGACCAACACCATCGCCGGGCAAAACCGCTATATCAAGTTCCATACTATTCACCTCTCATTGTTCGCTGGCTTTCACAGAAACCGTGCTTGTTATGATGAGTGGCAAGTTCATCATAAAGGCCTCTCTTTTTTACCTAACAAAATAATATTATCAGCTACCTCATCGTACAAATTGCTCAGCGTGAATATAACAATTTGATAATCCGGGGCCAGTGTTTTGAAAAAGTTTAGCGTGTTAGCCAGACGGACAGAGTCAAAATTAACAAAAGGGTCATCCAGTATCAAAGGCGGCTTCTTATCGCCAAATATCAGCCGTGCCAGGGCAAGTCGAAATGCTAGATAAAATTCGTCAATCACTCCTCCGCTCAAGTCCTCGGGCTTAGCCCAGTCTCCTTTCTCATCCGAATATACCGCGAACTCCAGAGCTTCTTTGTTAACTCTTACCTGCTTATACCTGTCATTGGTAAAGACAGCCAAATATCTCTGAATTTCTTTCTCCAAAGCTTCCTCAACTGACGAAAGAACCTCGGTTCTCGCCTTAGAGATGAATTCCCTGGCTAATTCATAAACTTTCCCTTTTCTGTCTTCATGTTTCAATGATTCCTGAAGTCCTTCCAGTTCCTCTTCCAGCCTGACTTGCTCCTCAGCATCATGTTTCGCTGTCTTAAGGATTGCCATGCTATCCCTTTTGCGGTCTTCCAGCTCATTTCGTGTCGCCTCTAGTCTCTGAACCTTCCTTTCTAATTCGATGTATTCTTCCGGGCTCATGCGTGTTTCTATCAAGTCCTCGGTCAGTTTCGCCTGCTCAACTGCTAACTTTCTAGCTACCTCCTGCCTTCGTTTCTCAATATCCTGAACCGTTTCCCCACTTAGCATTCCTTCTAAGAGGTATTCCGCTTTCCTTTTCTTTTCCAGCCAATAATAAAAATCTCTTTCTTTCTCCTTAAACTCAACAACCGTGTTACATTTAGCTTCAGCCAGCAATTCTTGTTCTCCCTGACTAAGTTCATCGAGAGACCCTTTCATTTTTTGAACACGCTCTTCAATGCCAGACATGCTGGTCTTATCTTGAATAAGGGCAGTTCTCGCCCACATAGTTATGGCAAGAAAAGCTGCGCCCGTGATTATCAAGCTCAAGAGGTAGAAGGGACCAACCAGGACTCCAATTATCCCGCCTGTCAATATTATTATCGCAGTAGCTATACTTCTCTTTGAACCGAGGAATCTAATGGATCCTCTTCTGTTCAATTTTTCTCTAGCTTCGGCCAGTTCTGTGTCTCGCGTAGATAAATCCTTCTCGATATGCCCACGTCCATTCTGGATTGCATCCAGCCCCTTTCTAAATTCCGAGACCTGTTGCTTATCTTCAAAACCTTCGATAGCACTGAGCGCTTTATCTGCTTTCTCAGAGTCCTCTTCCTGGTTCCTCATCCTGCTAAGTAGTTCTGCCACGCCATTATAATCTTTAGTCAACCTTTCAATAGATACCTCGATATCTTTACGCTGTTTATTCTTCTCCAATAGAACCCTGGCATTTTCATACTCCTCCTTGACCTGAGCCAGTTGCTTGTTTGCTTCCATCAGCTCAATTTTTTGCGCCTCAACTTCGGAGACCTCATCCCTAACCTCATTATATCTCTGTGAAAAATCCTCCAGTTGGCTTCTCAGCCTCGCCAAGCTGCCTGGGATTTTTACTGGTCTGTCCAATCCCTTCCTAATCTCAGAGATTTCGTCATCCAGCTTCTGTATCACTTGCATGGCAAGGGTGCCTTCTTTACCCCCACTCACAACTTCCTCTAAGCTTTCGTTAATTTCCTGCTTACCTGATGAGATTTCACTTACCTGTGTTTGACGAATACAAGAAGAACACAAGAAGAGCTTGTCAGATTTGGTTCCCAATAGCTCAGCCATTTTCTCTGAAATCTCTTTGAAAGTATCAAGTTCTTCTTGAGTATTATCATCAATAAGCCTGACGGTTCCTTTGTCAAAATCCTTCTCCAACAAATATCTGTTCCCTTTATCCTCAAACTCAAGGCTGGTTTGAATCTGCCTGGTTGAGCCCCAGGAAACATAATCTTTAAGCTCCTTTGCAGTGCTTTTAGGATTATGAAAAAGAGCAACAACGATACCATCAAGTAAAGTGGACTTCCCCATTTCATTTAGCGGACCTTTGACCACATTTATCCCGGGGCTAAACTGGGCTTGAAAATCAACCAGTCTCTTGAAGTTTTTAAGCTCAATCCTTTTCAACCACATTATAAGACTTCCTTCCCGTCTAAAAGAGCTATACCATACTGAAGGGCATTTTCAGCAATGTCTCTCTCCCCTCCCTCCTCGCTCTCGATTTGCCCCTTCATCAGCTTAATAAATCTATTCCTGATCAACCGCTCTTCATTCTCCGTGACCTCTCCTAACTTTGGATGAGATCTATCCACAACGTTAAGATGAAAGAATTTCTCCCTCAATTCAGCCAATTCCTCAGGATTTACTATAAATTCGGCATCGCGAAGCCCCTTAAGAGTGACTTTTTTTACCAAATTCGGATTTGCCCCCTCGGAGATTCTCGCTTTTAGCTTCGCCAGGTCTTGTATTTCACTCATGTCTATCTCTACTTCGTCATAGTCACGAAGTCCAAGCATTTTGGGGTCAATCTTAACCTCGCTTGAATCCAAAATGCTAACTAAAAGCACAGTACCTCTTTCTCTTTGGTCAGGTATCCATTCCGGCGGGCCGGAATACCAGGCTGGAGGCTTCTCTGAGCATCTATAGACTCGGTGCCAATGCCCCAGCGCTAGATAATCCATGCCACTGGTTTTGACTTCGTCAAGCCTGAAGACATGGTCATCTTCCGCTATTTTTTCTGGGATATAGAAGGACCCGTGAGCCATAGCGATATGAAACTTACTTGAAGTCGCAGGCTTGAGTCCTTTCAATGGGCTTATGTATGACCTATTACTTAGATTCGGCTTCCCATATACCGTTAAATCCAGGTTGGGATACTCTTTGTAAGATATATTTTCGTCAGTAAAAATGCTTAGATTGGGGCATTTTCCTTCAAAGTCAACTTTCCTGTAAATTGCCGAGGAATCAAGAGAATCGTGCGTGCCGGGGATAAGGGAGACTGGAATATTATTCTGATTGAGCAAATTAAATTGCTCTATTACCAAATCTATATTCTTTTGTGACTGCTGATTAGCATCGAATAGGTCTCCGACAATTAAAACGATGTTTACCCTTTCATCTATTGCAGTAGCAACAACATTTTTGAATGTAGCTCTCAGCTGTTCTCGTTGAGAGACACCCTTATTTCCTAGACCCGAGAACTTCGCCCCGAGATGAATATCAGCAGTGTGCAAAATCTTGAGCATGCCAAATGCCTCTTTGTCAGGAGGGCCATTAAATTTTCTAAACCAAGGTTAAATTTACCATCTCTAGCCACGAACCTTGGGGAGCAGTAGAATACCTACAGCGACCGCAGTTGCTATAACGGAGACCAAATACATTCCTGCCCCCGCAGCTAGACCTATGGCGGCAGTTATCCAGATGGTAGCTGCGGTGGTTAGCCCTGCCACCTCTTCTTCACGCTGGCCACGGAGAATAACGCCAGCGCCGATGAAACCAATTCCAACTACTACTCCGGCAGCAACTCGAGAAATATCAACCCCTGCACCACCAAACCCATATATGGATACCAGGGTAAAGAGGCCTGCCCCGGTGCTAACTAATATATGCGTACGCACTCCCGCTGCCTTGCCTGCCCGCTCTCGTTGATAACCAATGCCTGCCCCCAAGGCAGCAGCCAATAACAACCGCAATATCATTTCTAGCCAAGGACTCAAATTCATCACCTCTACATTCAGAAGCTCTCAGAGAGCTCGATTTCTAAACTCAGATTCATTTGCCTTCGCCATTACTATCTACTCTTCTTGCCGCCAATAAACGATTCAGGGCATTCATGTATGCCTTGGCACTGGCAACAATGATATCAGTGGCAGCACCACGCCCGGTATAGGTTACACCATCACTCTCTATCCGTATCAAAACCTCCCCGATGGCGTCAATCCCCTCACTAACCGATTTAACAGTGAATTCCGTGAGTTTATTAGATATTCCGACTATGCGGTTTATAGCTTTATATACCGCATCTACGGGACCCGTGCCTAAAGCAGCATCAGCCAAACTCTGCCCGTCTGGACCGATGAGCCTGACTGTTGCCGTAGGGAGGCTATGGTCACCGCAGGAAACTTCAACGTGGTCAAGATGGTACAGTTCGGTAACAGTGCGCAGTTCCTCAGCTATCAAAGATTCAATATCCCGGTCCGTGATTTCCTTTTTCTTATCGGCTAACCTTTTGAAGCCTTGGAAGGCGCGGTTAAAGTTTTCTTCAGACAGGCTGTAGCCAAGTTCAGCCAGCCGTTCCCGGAAGGCGTGTCGTCCACTGGTCTTACCCAGCACCAGATTGCTCGAGGGAATACCAACGGATTTGGGGTCCATTATTTCAAAGGTTACTGGCATCTTGATAACGCCGTCGATATGCAGACCAGACGAATGGCGGAAGGCGTTAGCCCCGACAATGGCCTTGTTAGGCTGAACGGCAAAACCGGTTAGCTCACTCACCAGGCGGCTGGTGTTATATATCTGTGTCGTATCAATATTAGTGGTGAGGTTGAAGAAATCCTGGCGAGTTTTTAGGGCCATGACAATCTCCTCTAGAGAAGCGTTGCCAGCTCTTTCACCGATGCCGTTAATAGTACATTCAACCTGCCGTGCACCCACCTTTATTGCCTCGAGACTATTAGCCACAGCCAATCCCAGATCATCATGACAATGCACGCTGACCACAGCCCTGTCGATGTTAGACACATTGTTCAGTATGCCCTGGATTAAGCCGCTAAATTCCTGGGGGGTAGCATAGCCGACGGTATCAGGGATATTAACAGTTGTAGCGCCAGCCTCGATAACCGCCCGCAGCATTTGATAGATATATTCAGGCTCAGTGCGGCTGGCATCCATTGCCGAGAACTCTATATCATCGCAGTATTTCCTAGCATGCACTACCGTATCACAGGACATCTGCAGGATTTCGTCCCGGCTCTTCCTGAGCTGATAGAAGAGGTGAATATCTGAAGACGAGAGCACTATGTGGATTCGCGGGTGCTCAGCCCCTTTCACCGCTTCCCAGCTCTGGTCAACAGCTTCAAGATTGGCGTGGGTTAGCACACAGATTACCGGGGTGCGAATCTCCTTGGCAATGAGACTTACTGCCTCAAAATCACCCGGCGAGGTTACCGGAAAGCCAGCCTCGATGACGTCCACACCCAGCTTCTCCAGCTGCCTGGCTATTTCCAGCTTTTCCTGAAGGTTCAAGCTCGCTCCCGCAGCTTGCTCACCATCTCTTAAGGTAGTGTCGAAAATGATGACCTTTTCCATGATTTTCTCCTTCAATAGAATGAGAAATCCCTGTTGCTTCTTCGGCAGATTCTATCCTGATTTCTGATTCTGTTTCTCCTTTTTAAAATCCAGATAAAGCATAAACAAGCACATAGTCTTTAAAACCCTAGCCAAGACGTCCATTTTCAGCTATGATACAACAAACAACACCTGCATGAAAGATGCCTACCTATGCCCGCAAAGAAGTGCTTCCAGGGAAACAGCAATGAATAGGATAAACGCCAGATGTAAATTTGTCAATTACGGCCAAGTGGAGACATAATTTGATACTAAGAACTTAACACAGTGGAAGGAGCAGGACTATTCTATCCTGGTAATAAGAATGGTACTGATAATAGACAACTACGATTCCTTTGTTTACAACCTGGCACAATATCTGGGGGAACTGGGCAGGCAACCAATGGTCTATCGCAACGACCAGATAACTTTAGCTCAAATCGAGGAGCTAGCCCCCAGCCATATTATTATCTCGCCAGGGCCCTGTACACCTTTAGAAACAGGCATCTCTAACGAGGCAGTGCGACATTTCGGTGGAAAACTTCCCATACTTGGAGTGTGTTTGGGGCATCAATGCATTGGTTATGTCTATGGGGGCGAAATTGGTCGTGCCTTGCCAGTCCACGGCAAGACCTCCACTATCCACCACGATGGCAAGACCATCTATCAGGGCATACCTAACCCCTTTCCAGCAACACGCTACCATTCCTTGATTATCGAAGCTGAGGGGGTTCCATCCTGTCTCGAAGTCACTGCCAAAACTCCTGACGGGATAATAATGGGAGTGAGACACCGAGACTATGTAGTGGAGGGCGTTCAATTTCACCCCGAATCCATCCTCACCGAAGTAGGACACGATATTTTGACCAACTTTCTTCGTTTTACCCGTCCGGTTTGGAGCTGAGAAGTTGTTTGTAGTTAACCACAAAATCCTTCATAATTCCCTATCCCCTAAAGGGATAGGGTGAGGGTGAAATCATGGCAGAAATTATTTATCTTAACGACCGACTCATACCCCGCTCCAAGGCTAGGCTATCTCCCTTCGACCATGGCTTCCTTTACGGATATGGACTATTCGAGACCATGCGGGCTTACCAGGGGCATATCTTTCGCCTCGACCGTCACCTCGCCCGCCTTCGCCGCTCTGCCC
>JAUVXS010000105.1 GCA_030603485.1 Dehalococcoidia bacterium | reverse complement strand
TGAGAAAACAACGCCAATCGAGGTATCGGGATTTAGCTCTCCGCGGTCAGCCAGTGGCCCGATGACACCCGCTGAAGCCAGGCTGAAGAGCAATGCTCCAACGAGGGGATTGAATCCCAGCAAGAGGCCGAGGAGGGCCCCGGCGAAGGCAGCGTGAGCGATACACACCCCGATAAAAGAGAGGTGCATGGTAACTACGAAGACGCCAACTAGAGAACAGGTTATGCCACCGAATAACCCGGCAAGAATGGCGTTTTGCATGAAATGGTATTGTAAAATAGAAAAATCCATTCCAGCACCTGTCATTATGTCCGAAGTGGAGCAATCTCAGTTGGTACCGAGATCGGAGCCCCATAAAGCTGACTCAGCACCTCTTCCCTGAGCATTGACTCCGGGCTGCCTTGCTGCCATATCTTACCTTCCTTCATTAGAATCAGTCGTTGGCAAATAGAGGGCAGCGTTCTAAGGTCATGGGTGACAAATAGAGTGGTCGTATGATACTCCCTGTGAATGAGCTGTATCAGGCTTAAGATTTCGTGTTGAGCCTTTTGATCTATTGAAGCTGTCGGCTCATCGAGAAGAAATATCTCAGGCTGCTGAACTAAAGCTCGAGCAATGGCTACCCTTTGATATTCGCCTCCGGATAGATGTCCTATTGGGCGTTGGGATAAATGAGCCATGCCTACCATTTCCAACACCTCATCTACTGTTTCCCATTGAGTCCGCGTTGGACGATGGAATAATCCCAGGCGACCATAGCAGCCTACCATTACCGTCTCTCTAACACTAATGGGCAACCGGGGGTCGATATTTTCTACCTGAGCCACATAACCTATGCACTTCCTTAAATTAATGCTATTTCTCCCATTTAGCCGTGACCCCAATACCCAGGCTTGTCCATGAACCAGTTTGCCCAAGCCATTAATTACTGTAAGCAAGGTAGTTTTGCCAGCGCCGTTAGGTCCGATAATGCCAATAAATTCTCCTTTCCTTACCTCCAGAGACACACCTTGTAAAGCCACATCTTCCCTGTAGGAAACTACGGCGTCTTGAATCTTGATGACTGCGTTATCCATATTGTTCTCTCCATTCATTCAAAGCTTCCAGCAGTAAATCAACATTCCTATCTATTGCCTTCTCCCAGGTTTCGGTGTTCTCGAAGCCACCGGGGAAGTTGGATATGGTTACCTGAATGGCTTCAATATCCTGGGCTATAGCCATGCCTGTCGCTGTGGCACCACTCTGGAGATTGTCGATAACTAAAGCTACCCCAGCTTCTTGGGCTTCAGCTACCAGTTCCTGCATTTGCAACAAACCTAAGTCTTCAGGCCGACCGTAAGTAGCCACGACATCAAACCCGGCCCACTCTGCAAATCCTGCTTGGTACTCCACACAAAGCACCTTTACTCCGCTTACATTGGCGTCTTGCAATTTATCTTTCACTTCCTCACCCTTAGCTAAAATGGCTTGCGTCCTTTCTGCGGCTTTCTCCTGATAATAGGCGGCGTTTTCTTCGTCTACCTCACCCAAAGCTTGTGCGATTTTATCTATGGTTTCAGCTTGAATTTGAGGCACCATTGGCATATCTGGAACATCAATAACTTTGATAACGAGGTCAGGGTTGTCAGCAGCTTCCACAAGCCCAATTATATTTTTCATATTTTGCTGCCAATTGTGAATGATAAGAACTCTGCTATTGGCTAACGTCTCCACATCGCTCGGCTTTACATCGTAGTGCCCCGGACACGCGCCTGGCGGAATAAGAGTGTGAGCATTTAATTTGCCATTAGCTACATCCTGAATAATGTCGGTGATAAGCGAGCTCCCAGCCATAATATCAACCGAAGGTTGAGCATGTTGGGCACGGACCAGGAACGTCACTAAAATCCCCAGGAGCAATACTACTGAGAAACCTATCAGAATGTTTCTTCGCATAATTTTTTCTTTTAACACCCCATGCATGTGCAATTAATTGCAATTATCAGGCAAAACAATTAATCCTTTTCCAGCTGTATTTGAGACTTTAAGAAGTCTATCTGCCGCACCTTGCCTCGGAAAACCCTCTTTTCTCCAAAGAGAGTCTCTACTTCTACTTGCCGGTCAGCAATTATCATGCGTGCAATGTCCTCCAGAATTGGTTTGTCACCTTCTTTGATCTCATAAAGCTTAGCCATACACATCTTAATGCCTCTCCTTGCTCTTCGGCAGGGCCTGTTTTGCTTTCATTAGTTCGTTGCTAACCGCAGCCATCTTGGTGGCTGCTTCTTGTAACGGTTGTGCTACCTCAGTGGATAACAGGACAACTTTATCAGCCCAATCACGGAACTCTTTCTCATGTTCGCTGTTATGTTCAATCCAATAGTCAAGCAGAATGTGCAGTTTTTCTTGAACGTCACCCATAGCAATGCTTTTATTCACAATGGTTGGTTAGGCTTTGTTTCCTTTTTTTCTACGGCACCCACTGCACTCTCCCGAAATGGCCAGGTGCCTTAAGTCGGCATCAAATCCATATTCCTGAAGCAAGGTATCTTTTAACGGATGTAGCAAAAGTTCCTCCAAGTCTATTATCTTACCGCAGCTACGGCAAATAAGATGATGGTGATGCCCCTTCTCAGCAACATGATAGCGGACACGTCCTTCTCCAAAGTTAGTTTCCGTAACTAAATTTAATTCCTTCAGTAGTTCTAGAGTGCGATAGACAGTGGATATATTGGTATAAGGATAACGACTATGTAAATGATCGTAGATCTCTTCAGCGCTAATGTGCTTGCGGGCGTTATGAAGTGCCTCAATGACCAGCATGCGCTGGGGAGTTAAGCGATGCCCTTTTTCTTGAAGAATTTCTTGGCAGCTCATTGCCAGAGGGTATTATAGCAGGATAGCAAAATTATTGCAACAAGTTGCTAATGCGATTATTTGCGCATCGTGCTTTCCAGTAATATGGTGACTGGCCCATCATTATGAATCTCCACCAGCATATGCTCCTGAAAAAGCCCTGTTTCCACCTTGAGCCCTGTAGAGCGAACTTGTTCCACAAAGAACTCATATAATTCCTCAGCCAGGTCCGGCGGGGCTGCCTCGGTGAAGCTGGGTCGTCTCCCCTTGCGTGAATCAGCCAGAAGTGTGAACTGGCTAACTACCAAAATATCTCCCCTCACGTCCAACGCCGAGAGAGCAAAGTGACTCGTTTCGTCGGCAAAAATACGCAGGTTAACCACTTTGCTTGCCAGGTAACCAGTGTCTTCCTTCAAATCACCTTGAGCAACGCCGAGAAAAACCACCAGCCCCTGGCCAATCTCACCTACTATATCGTCATTCACGCTCACTGAGGCTCTGGAAACACGCTGCACTAATGCTTTCATCTTGATTTAGCTCATATAATTATGCCACCTTCCCAAATTTATTTCCGCTTCGTGATTATTCTGGGGATATAATACCTGATTTGTGGTAGGCCTAATTGGTATGGTGTCTCGGAAATTCATAGAATGGTGATGGTTTGAGGCGAGTCCCGTAAAATGCTATTGTATTAAGCGGTTTCCTATCGGGGAAGTGTCGGAATTGGCAGACGAGCATGACTTAGGATCATGTGCTGAAAGGCGTGGGGGTTCGAGTCCCCCCTTCCCCACCAAAGGTCACTTTTGCAAAACCGGTCTGCTCCTTTTCATCATTTACTTTGGCAAGGTTCAACCGGCAAGATATCTTCCTGGATTTCAAGTCCTCTGACGACAGAATCTTGATTCCGAGCTTGGCAACTAGGTCAGCTCTCTCTTCGAAAGTCGACTCTAGGAGATTTTGGTCACGGAGCGCCTTCAGTTCCTGCCGTATCAATTCGGCCTCAATGGCACTGAAACCCCTGTTTGCCATTTGCTCGCGAAGTCTTTCGATCTCAGACTCTGCTCTGGCGATGGCTTCGCGATGTTCGGCAAGTTTCGTCTGAACTTCCTCCGGTGTGTAGAACCCCTTCTCCCAACCGTCCTGCACCTTGCTGACCCGAAGTTCTGTCTGGCTGATCTTAAGTTGCTCCATTCTGATAAGCTTTTCTAGGTCAGCACTTTGAGACAACTCTGCGTCCAGTTGCTGTTCCACCCAGGCATTATCACTTAACATGGCGCATATTTCCTCCCAGATCTCATCATCCCAAGCGCCTGGAACAAAGCGATTGTACGTACAGGGGTCTTTTAACCATGGGCAATAATGTGCCCGACAGTAATAATAGACCTGATCGCTGCCATTTTTTTTCATGACGGACATTGGTTTCCCACATTTCGGGCAAAGCATCCGGGTACGAAACAACGCCTGTATCCTCCTACCCTGCTTACCCCGGCCACGGCCTCTCTCCCTGAGATTTTTGTTGGCTATCACCCACTGTTCCTCAGTGATGAGGGCTGGAACATCGAATGTTACCTTTTCACTATCAGGCTTTGGCCTAACGAGCGTTCTCTTTATACCCAGAGTCAAATCACCCAGGGGTTTCTCAGGGTTGGGAACACGACCGTTTGCATTATATTCAGCCTTTCCCGTGTAGCACCTTCGCCCGGCTATCTTGATTACAGTCTTAGGAGCCCAGGACGTCCGATAGTGTGGCCGAATCCCAAGCTCGTTCAGTTTGCTGGCAACCCAGTAGGCAGTGCGACCCTCGTCTCCGATCCAGATGAAAATCTGAATAACCACCCAAGCCGGGCTCCTGTAAACTGGCTTGCCATCAGGTCCCAGTTCGTCTATCTCCCACCAGGCACGCAGTACTCTAGCTCTCCCACTTCGCGCTTCAATAATCTTTTCAGTACGATAGATATATCCGTAGCCCGCTCTGTGTGCCGGCGCCTTGCCTGCCAAAACGCGGGCAATATTCCCTGCCAAGGCATTATCGCGATTACATTTGACTCGCAAGGCGTTTGCTTGAGCCTGGATAAGCCTGGTTGTCTGGCTGGCCCAATCATCACCCCCTGGAGCATCACCGTATATCACGCGGACACCGTAGTAGGCGCACTCTCGTTCAAAGGCTAACTGGTGGAGAGGGTCGGCAGACAGGCGCCCCTGGAAAGGAATAACAATGCCTGCTATGCGCCTACCTGCTATTAACTCTTTGCGGAGCCAAATCATACCGGGACGATTTAGGTCTTCGCTGGATTCAGCGTCGTAGATGACATATTCCCTCGGTACGATGCCACCGTTTTGTTTTGTCAGTTTCGCATTGGCAAACAGGTACTCTCCCAGGCGGTCATTTTGCGCCTGCTCCCTGGTGGACTGTCTGCTATACGCCGCCCACCAGCGGTTAAGGCTCAAATCGCATCCGGCAACCCCGAACCCCTCTTCGTAACCAGCTGCTTTCGCTGCTTCGGTGATGTAGTGGTCAAGACGCTCCCTGCTCATGACTTCTGCTGTTTGTATCATTTTATTCACCTCTTGAATAGCCAATTTTGTATACTGTCACTATTTTCTTGCTTGACTGTTGATTCCGGGAATTCCCACTGAGAAACTGCCTCATCGGTCTCCTGTTGCCCCATTTCTATTGAGTTTGACCAGACTATCCGCATCTTTAGCGCTGTCTCAACTACACGCTTTCGAGACGATTCACTGTCTTCTCCATAGTGCTTCACAGCAAGCTCGCTGATTCCTTCAAGCAGCTTGCCATCAAGATACATCTCGAGTTCTGCCATTCTTACAATACCTCAAATACCGCCTTATTGCATCCCGGACAAAACGGCCGATTGCCCTCACGCCGTCACTAGGCCAAAGTTGCTCGACACATGCCAAGACCTTTTCCATTAACTCGTCGTTTATAGTTATCTTTAATCTCGCCATCGCCCACACAATTTGTTAAGTTGTTACGCTACTTTTGCCATTCCTTCAGTCCCCAATAACCCCTGCCTACTTCCCGGGCCTTTGTAAACCTCTTGTCGCGGCCAAGATACGCAATCAAGGTAGTGCCAGGATCATGACCACCTATGACAACCCC
>JAUVXS010000015.1 GCA_030603485.1 Dehalococcoidia bacterium | reverse complement strand
GTGCAAACCGCAGTTAAGGCTTCCTGGAAATCGCCGCCATTATCGAAGTCAACAGGTTCGTTACCCGCTAAGCCGTTGGCCAATAGGAATGCACAATCGTTGGGGCTGGTATCGCCATCAATACTTACCATGTTGAAAGAGCAGTCCACCGCCTTTTGTAATGCTGCCTGCAGGAAATCAGTACTCACCACAGCATCGGTGGCGATAAAACAAAGCATGGTAGCCATGTTGGGATGAATCATACCTATGCCTTTAGCCACCCCACCAATGGTGAACTTAATTCCTTTTGAATCTACCTGGACGGCCAGCTCTTTGGGTCTGGTATCCGTGGTCATTATTGCCCGACAAAAATCGTGACCTCCTCCTCTGGTTGGCTTTATCTCAGGAATTCCAGTCCTGATTTTATCTATGGGCAAGGGCACACCAATGACACCGGTACTGGCTACCAGAATATGTTCGGGGCTTAAGCCTAGCCTGGCTGCCGCCAGATCTACCATTTCCATGGCATCGGCCAGTCCCTGCCTACCCATGCAAGCATTGGCACAACCGGAATTTACCACTATAGCCTGCGCCTGCCCTTTGGCCATACACCTCTGGGATAGAATAACCGGAGCCGATTTAATCTGGCTGGTAGTAAAAACGCCGGCAGCCGTGCAGGGCACTTCGGAGCAAAGAATAGCTAAATCAAGCTCGTCTTTACTCTTTATTCCAGCATGCACCGCCCCAGCCAGGAATCCCACAGCTGAACCAACACTGCCCGAAGGAATTAAATCAAACATAGAATTCCAATATAACAAGAAATGGGGGCAACGTCTATTGCCCGATTCGAATCATCTATAATCTAACCGGAAAATTATTCGAGGCGTGAAGAAATTCCTTCCCTCGTCCTGAGCAAAGCGAAGGATCGCGAAATGGTAAACACTGAAAATACGGTAGGGGCGGGGCTTGTACCCACCAACTTTGTCATTGCTAGCCCCGACTTGTCGGCGCGGCAATCTCCCTGCTACACCGAGATTTCTTCCTCGCCTTCGGCTCCTCGCAACGACAGATAGGCCACAGGTCTTTGTAGTTGTCCCAATCAAATCAGGGCCCCGTTGCTAGAATTTTCGCGTTCTGGGTAAAAGAGAGCTATTTTAAAGCCAGGCCAGGAGAAACCCCGCCTGAGTTTGCCACCAGACCAAGGATAAATACTGGCTAAACTTAAGGGTCAGCCCATTTTTATTTCGAATTTGCTTATCTTGTCGCCGCTAAAAGTGGCAATCAGGGTCAGTCGCCCAAAAGCTGAGGAGGCACTCATTTTAAGGGTATCGCCTTCCTCCGCTGGTTCGCTCCACTCCAGCTTGGGCCCTGCAGGCATATTTTGCAGACCGGTCTTAACCGCCTCCTTTCCCGTCGCGGTAGGCTGCATCGGTACGACAGCGGTGATATCATCGGTCACAAGGTCCATAGCGGCGTCGAGGTCGCGCTTCTCCACGAGCTCCATATACTTCTTGAGAATTTCTTGGTTGCTAGCCATATCCTTTTCCTCCTTTTCCTTTTTGGGATCTCAAAATACTATCCCGGGATTTCCCATTTTAACTGGCACAATGGTATATCACCCCACCACACGCTGTCAAGCAACAATTTGAATCATTCAAAATCCAACCGAAAAATTATTCGAGGCGTGAAGGAATTCCTTCCTTCGTCCTGAGCAAAGCGAAGGATCGTGAAATGGTAAATATTGAAAATAGCGTAGGGGCGGGGCTTGTCCTTGCCCGCATTGTCTTTGCGAGCCCTTACTTGTCAGGGCGCTACAATCTCCTTGCTCCACCGAGATTGCTTCGTCGCCTTCGGCTCCTCGCAACGACAGGGGAGTCCACAGTTCTTTGTAGTTGCCCAATTTATCAGACCGCGTCCTTCGACAAGCTCAGAACGAGCTCAGTCGAACGGCCCTATTGTTAGAATTTATGCGCTTTGAGTAAAAGAGAGCTATTTTAAAGCCAGGCCAGGAAAAAACTGCCTGAGTTTACCACTATCGCAAAAGAAAGTAACCCAATGTCAATGACAAATCTGGTGTTCCTGAAAAACTTCCTTTTTCAGGGACACTTACTTATCGCCCAGGAGTTCCTCCAGGCCTGTAGCCTGTTCCACATGATAAGGGCCTACTCTAGTGCGACGAACTTCCACTACAGTAGCACCCACCCCGAGTTTCTCTCCGATATCATGAACAAGGCTTCTAACGTAAAATCCTGAAGATACCTCGCAAGCGAGAGCAAAATGGGGAAACCGGAACTCCGTGAGCTCCAGGGAATAAATGCTTACCTTTTTAGGTGGTATATCTACGCTAATACCCTTTCGGGCTAGTTGGTAGGCTTTTTGCCCCGCTATTTTTTTTGCTGAAAAGGATGGAGGGGCCTGCCAGATATCACCATGAAATTCCTTTAAGACCCCTTCCAATTCTTCTCTAGTTATTTCTTTATCGCTTAGCTGTAGAACCCTTCCCTCAGAGTCAAAGGTGTCTGTCTCGACACCGAGAACAGCCTCAACGTCATAAGCCTTGTCCAGCTTTAGAAATACAGAGGCGCTTTTCGTGCGCTTCCCGGTGAGAACAACTAAAAGCCCCGTAGCTAGGGGGTCTAAGGTCCCCGTATGACCAGTCTTCACCTTGAACTTCTTCTTTATCCGCTCGACCACTCGGGAGGAGCTAAGCCCTTTAGGCTTGTCCACCAGTAACATTTTGTCCATACCCGTAAGTATAACGGAAAACCTGGAGCTTATCACTCGAGGCTTGTTTAGAGACGTGGGTTTTGACAGGTTTGCCAGCTAATGCTATCATAGCTTATATAAAATGTTGATTGTAACCAGAGTTAATGACAGCAAGATGGTCAATTTGGTGGGGAAGGGGACTTAGGGGGTGGTAATAGGTGGATGCCGCCGATAGTTGGCTTTTATTAGCCTTTCTAGTTTGCTTAGCTCTTTCAGCTTTCTTTTCCGACGCTGAGTCGGCTTCTTTTTCCTTGCCTAAAGCTGGTAGTAATCTGGTTACACATGTCGTTTACTAAGGGTGAGTATTTAGGGTGAATATTAACGGCCTCTTTGTGATATTGTTTTTCCTCTGTCTTGGGTGTGCTGCTTTTTTCTGCAGTGCTGAGACTGCTTTCATTGGTATGCAGAAGCTGCGTCTACAACATCTGATTCAGAGTGGACACCCTGCCGCCAAAAGGGTAGCAAAGATTGTGGAACAACCGGAGAAATTTCTCGCTACAGTTCTTTTGGGGATCAACTTCTTTGAGACGGCAGTAGCCACTCTGGGCACAATCATAGCAGTGTCACTAATCCGAAATGAGAACTTGGCCGTAGCTATTGCTACCATCGTGATCACTATAGTAACCTTAGTTTTCGCTGAGCTTGTTCCTAAGAGCTTGGCAATTCGTTACGGAGAAAGAATAGCTCTAAGATATGTTAAACCTCTAGAAGTAATCTCTACCCTCCTCTATCCTCTGGTTTACCTCCTGAACCACATCGGGATTAGGTTCACCAAGTTAGTCGGAGAGAGCGAAATTCCCAAGCCGACCATCAGCGAAGAGGAATTTCGTACAGCTATCAGCATAGGTGAGGCTGAAGGGGTAGTGGAAGGTAATGAGGCAGAGATGTTACACAAGGTGTTTGAGTTTACCGACCGCCCGGTGAGTAAGATAATGGTCCCCAGAACAGAAATCACCTGGGTGGAGCAAGGGACAAACATAAGCGATTTCTTGAATCTCTATACCCAGGGACGATATAGCCGCTTCCCCGTATATAAGGATAATACCGATAACGTGGTAGGAATATTACATGCCAAGGATGTGCTGATGCAATTAACCGATGAATCTGCCGACAAAGACAGTGCCATCGACGATTTGGTGCGCCCTGCCTATTTTGTGCCTGAAGGCAAACACCTGGGAGAGCTCCTGGCTGAGATGCGCGATGGTGGGCACCATGCCGCAATCGTTGTCGACGAGTTTGGAGGAATCGCGGGCATGGTTAGCCTCGGACAGTTAACCGAGGAGATTGTCGGCGATATTCAGGATGAGCTAATGGATGACGAAAAGGATTTCATTGTAACTGGCGACAGCACCTTTCAACTGGATGGAGGATTCAGAATTGAAGAAGCTAACGAGGAATTGGAGCTGAATTTGCCCAGCGGTGATTATGAGACTGTAGCCGGCTTCATTCTCAACCAGCTTGGTCGGATCCCAAAGCAGGGCGAGCAGTTTAAGTATCAGAACCTGAAGTTTGTTATCACTGAAATGCGTGGAATGAAGATAACGAAGGTCATAGTAACCAGGGAAAAGAATGTTGCTGCATCGTAGGTTTGTTTCACCCCACCTATAATGAGACGGTAAAACTAGCTTATAATTATTCGTATAAAACCCCCTCCCTAGAGGGGTGAGGAGATAACATGGACTTCCTCTCCCTCGAAGGGAGTCCCGATTGATTCAGGAGAGGTGAGGGTAAAAACAATGGAGTTGACCTATTTTTTTGTATTTGTCATTGCGAGTCCTCATGTATCGGGACGAAGCAATCTAAGGAGGCTTTTTGAAACTTATTTTAGTCAGACATGGTGAAACTTCTTGGAACAAAGAGAGGCGGGTCCAGGGAAGCGATAGCGATATCGAACTAAATGATACCGGATTGGAGCAAGCCAGGAAGGTAGCAAATTTTCTTAAGAATGAACCCATCAACGTCATATTCTCCAGCCCCATGCAGCGAGCCAGAGCTACAGCCGAAGCCATCGCTAGCTACCACCAGGTGCCTGTAGAGTTTGACCAAGGACTTAGAGAGCTCAACGTTGGTGAACTGGAGGGCATGTCTGCCGTAAACTTGCGTACTACCTTCAGCCAGTTCCTAATGCAATGGTGGCAAGACGGGGGGGCAACGAAATTGCCCAGTGGAGAAAGTCTTATAGAATTGCAGCAGAGAGCCTGGAAGGTTATTGAAAGGCTGCTGGAAAGATATAAGACTAGTCCTGAGCACAACACAGAAACTACGGTGGTAGTGGTCAGCCATTACTTCATTACCTTAGCCATCGTTATCAAAGCTTTAAATTTGCCGCTGGACTTCTTTCCCAAATTCAAATTAGACCCTGGTGGAGTAAGTATTCTTGAGTTCCGGGATTATGAGACCCGATTGCTGACATTTAACGATACCTCCTATTAGTGTTTAGGGAGTCTAGTGATGTCATTCTGAGGAGTCCAAACGAATTTGGACGACGAAGAATCTAAAGGCTTTTCCGCTATGCTCGGAATGACAGAGACTGGGCGGGCACAAGACCCGCCCCTACGAATTGGTGTCGGGCTGCGAATTTTTGGGATGAAAAGCAATTCCTATGAACAAGATTACGCTAGAGTCAAAAGTTATAGGCTTTATCCGGCGGTGTAGCTTGATTTCATCTGAGGAGATAGTGGTTGTCGGGGTCTCAGGTGGTGCTGATTCAGTATGTTTACTTCACGTCCTGGCAAAATGGCAGAAAAGACTAGGGATAAAACTTCACGTAGCTCATCTCAATCATCAACTTCGGGGAGTTGAATCCGAAGCTGATGCCGAATACGTGTCCAATTTAGCTGGCTCGTTTGGCATTCCCGTCACCATTGATAGGCAGGACGTGGCTTCCTACAGGACTGAAAGAAATTGCTCTATTGAGGAAGCTGCCCGGGAACTACGCTATGCTTTTCTAGCCAGGGTAGCTAGAGAGGTCGGAGCCAATAGAATAGCCATAGGTCATACCAGGCATGACCAAGTAGAGACCATTTTGATGCACATATTACGGGGAACGGGAATTACCGGATTGTGTGGTTTAGCCCCTTGCTCGCCTATGGCGTATGACAGCCAGAGAATGTCATTGCCCGCTTCTCCCTCGTCCTTGCCCACCTCTCCCCTGTCATTGCCAGCCTCCCCTCTGTCATTGCGAGCGAAGCGAAGCAATCTCCTGGTAATAAGACCGCTTCTAGATATTACCAGAGAGGAAACAATGAGTTATTGCCAACAACATCAGCTTGACCCGCGTATTGATTCCTCCAACCTTTCGCTTTCCTTCTTCCGAAATCGCCTTCGCCTCCAGCTGCTGCCTCTGCTCAGACAGTATAATCCCAGCGTTGACCAGGCTCTGCTCCGTTTAGCCGATATTGCCAAAGAGGATAACGCTTTCCTTGAACAGCAAGTTTCTAGGTTGTGGGAGGAAGTGGCCAAGCAGGAAAACAACGTCATTTACCTGGATAAAAGGCAGCTTGCTGCCTTGCCGATAGCCTTACAGAGGCAATTATTGAGAGCCGCTGTAGCCAGGCTGGCCGGGGACGCTCGAGACATCGAAGCCAGTCATATTGAAGCGGCCAGGAGCCTGCTGAATAAACCGGTAGGTAAAAGAATCTCTCTCCCCCATGGACTTATCTGTCACGGAGGATATAATGAACTCGCGATTACCAGGCTCCCCTCTGTCATTGCGAGCGAAGCGTGGCAATCTCATTTCCCACCATGTCCCTTCCCTCCGCTGCCGGGCGAATTTCCTCTTAAAGTGCCTGGTGAGACAGTTTTTCCAGGATGGAACGTGATAGCCAGCATAGTTGGGGAGCGGGTGGATGCTCTGTCATTGCGAGGCGCCCTGAGCACAAGCGAAGAAACTTGCCAAAGCAATCTCGTTGCCGATTTCGATTACCACAAAACAGGAACCGAGTTCTTCGTCCGTCAGCGTCAGCCCGGAGACAGATTTCAGCCCCTGGGCATGAATATGCCCAAGAAACTCCAGGAGTTTATGGTTGACGTCAAGATACCTCGTTCCTGGCGAAGCCACATCCCAATCGTCTGTTCCCCTCAGCAAATCATCTGGGTAGTAGGCTGGCGCATTGATGATAGAGTCAAGACCACTGAAGCTAGCAAGGAAATCCTTCGTTTGGAGTTTATCAAGTCAGAGTGAAAGCAGTAGACAGGGAATTACGTTTGCGCCACCTTACCGTCGACGAAGCCTTATGGCGACTTGACCAATATCTTAATGACGCCTTTATGGCTGGCTTGCCCTCTGTGCGCATTGTTCATGGTAAAGGGACAGGAAAATTACGCCGTGCCGTACATGACTCACTAGCCAAGCATCCTCTGGTTAAGTCCTGTCGCCTTGGTGATTATGGCGAAGGAGACTATGGCGTCACCATAGTGGAACTGACAAATCATTAGAGCTTGCCTCCAAAATTAGCAACATTATAGCCTAGCCATTGATTATCCGTGGTCTAAAGTTTTATAATGAGCTTTCTGATTTCGGGGAATCAGGGCATGCAAACGATTAGAGAGACGCTAAGGGAAGACCGAGTTCTTGCTGAACCGGAGGAATTATCAACTAGAATTAAGGAAGCGCATAGTGAGATAGAATTTTTACACAGGCGGCTTGATCGGCTGGCGAAGTTACAATCACTTCTCAAAGAAAAGTACCACAGTAGACTGGACAGCCTCTCTACCCAGCTTAGTGGCATCGATATACAACAGTGGGAGCTTAAAAGTCTGACAAAACAACTGAAAAGGAATAAAGAGAGGCGATCGATTATTAAAGAACAGATAGCTAGCCTGGAGAGGCGTAAGAAGACCATTCGCGAAGTAATAAAACAGATTACAGGATATAGAAAATCAAGTAATGCCCAGGTTGAAGTAATAGAAGAGGAACAAGAAATCCTTTTTCAGCGGATTCATGACCTGGAGCATATGCTAGAGCTTGTAGAACAAGCTGAGCTAAATAAAAAAGAGTTGGAGATTGTTAGCCAGCGGATTTATGTCACAAAAAGATTACTGGAGGAGCATGAAATAGACCTCAGCAAAAGGACTATAGATTTGCTCTTCGAATTTTACATACCTTCCAAGAATAATAAACGCCCTCATCTATAAGCTATCTTCAGGCGGGCATAAACCCCGCCACTACGATTAGTTTGTTGCCTTAGCGACCTTTCCGACTTGATTCCAAGCGTAGTTTCCTGAGACGCAACGGCTCGTAGCTTATCAGTTCAGCTTGCCCGCAGGGCGGGTTGGATAACCCCCGGCAGGAGACATGACAGTTAGCAGTGCAACCTGGAACGGGCTTGAATCTGCCATCAGCTTGCTTTCGGGCAAAGGGCAGTGGCAATCCCTCGCAGTGGGGGATGCCCTGGGAATCACTCTCCTCAGCGGAAAGTTCCTGGCAGGTGGCATAGGTCATTCCCCGGGCTTCAACCAGTTCCTTTACTTTACGGTGGAAGCCGAGCCTCAAGTCCCGGCGCAGGCGGTAGCCTCCGCCTGACCAATGTAGCTCATAGACGTATTCTTGCCCGAATTTCTTAGCTGCTGGTGGCGACTGGCTGTAGATAACTTTGTATATTCGCTGCCATCCCGATGTATCGGGACTTGTGCCTTCATAGCCGGCCGATGGAGCGCGCCTCCTGGATAGCCGGCCAGTGCTGGCGGTAACATGCCTGGCTCCCATCGCAGCGAAGACATCAAGCAACCCGGCTATTCTCCCCAACCAGGAATCGCCGTAAAGGGCCTGGAATGAATGTACAAAAATGGGGTCGAGGCGAATGACAATGTTTATACCCATGTTAGATAGCTTGCCGGCAACAGCTACCCTGGCATCGAACGCAGGCGCCCCTGGTGACAAAAGCTCGAGCACCTCAGGAGTCCCCTCGATGGTTATAGCTATAAATTTGGGCTTGTACTCGACAAAATCAGGCAATTCCAGAAGAAAGGACGGGTCGCCTTTGGTGGTGATGAAAAAGGAGACGCCGTAGTCCATAAGAAGCTGTACCAGTCTCTTGACCTCTCTTTTCAATTCCGGTATATCCTGACAGGGATCGGTGATATTGGATAGGGAAATTGGCGGGCATAAAGTGAGCTTTTTAAGGTCCTTCTCCACTAACTCGGGCAAGTTGTTATAAATCAGGGTATCCTCTGAATAGTTGGAGTAAATAGCCTCCCTGGCATAGCAGTAGACACAATCATGAAGACATTGGTTTGGCCCCGGTGGCGTGACATTGATAATCCAGCAATGGAAGCACTTCCGTTCGGGATGAGAGTAGGGGAAATCATGGAAGGTCGAGCCTTTCTTGGCTATTAACCTTACGGACACAATCCTATTTTAGCAGTTTACAGTCTTCCGCATAATTTCGTATAAAGCCCTCTCCCTTCGAGGGAGAGGGCCAAGGTGAAGGGGAAAGAGAATTATGATGATTTATGCAGTTAACCATAGATTTTGAGTTTGGTATTTTGGATTTATTCAGGATTTAGCAATAACGAACTCGCGAATCAAACCCGCTTAAACGCTAGAAGGGGGCAGCTTTACGCTGCCCCCTTCTTTTAAACCTCGACTCGTTCCCCTCGTTGCCAGCCGGAGTAATCTCTCCACTGCCGGCCCCGGGAAATCAACCTGGCAATCTCATTGAGATTCCTCTATTACTCACCGGCAACAGGGCGAGACATTATACTACTGTTAAAGTTATTACGCTCCTTATGGTTAGCACGGAGAGAATGTTCCTGTGCAATTCGTCGCGCTCCAGCAAGTGAGGAGCCCACAGGCTATTGTATCCATTAGTCCAACTAGATCAAGATCCTCAGGCAGTCCTAGCAGAGGTTCCAGAATACCCAAGACATCTCCTCCTAGGCTAATGCCCCATGCCAGCATATCGACTGTCCAGGAAAGGGGACCGCCGGCAAAACCGCCAATGTCGCCCATCATTGCCGCATCCAGCCACTCGGGTAGACCTAATGTCGGTCCCAGAGTTTCCAGAAGGCTTCCAACAAGCTGGAAGCCAGCCTCGACGATTGCGAACGGGACTTTAGAATACGTTTCCGGCGGTTCATAGTCAATTGCCGCTACGGCGGCCGGCACTACTGCCATGGTTAGCAGAGCCAGTGCAACACCTATACTGATTAATTTTTTCACCTAAACCTCCTTATGTTTTGATTATTTTGGGACTGTTCTTACTGCCCCGAGTTCCCGGTCTCGGGACGACAAATTATTCTATCATTAATCTGAGTTTCCCTATACATTCCTCCTTTCCGGGCTCTTAGCCCACTTTGTTCACCAGCTCGATTGTCTGTAACGAGGCGAACCTTAAATGTTAAGATCCTGTTAATAAAGTATATTCTACAAAGAGTGGGTTGTCAAGTCCCTCCGGGAGATTTTACAAAAATTCTATAAAAAGGTAATAATCTCCTGGGGCACAACATCCGAGCTAGTTCAGATAGATGGGTGACCCTTTATATGCTTGTAACATTGGGTAATAACTTGCCGTGTCATTGCGAGCCCCGACTTGTCGGGGCGTGGCAATCGCAGCGACTAAATTCTAAATCCTAATTTCTAAGCTCTAAACAAATCCAACTATCAAAATTCAAATCTCTAAACTGTTTTGGTCATGTATATTTTGTTGAGAAGAATCAAATTTTCCTTTCTTTTGTTAAGGATTTGGTGCTTAGGATTTGGGATTTTACATCAGGCGGGGCTTGTCCCCGCCTATTTACTGCGAGATTGCTTCGTCTCTATCGCTCCTCGCAACAACAAAAAAGAAGTGTCACTAATCATATAAACAAGGACAATGCCTTGACAAACTTGTCAAGGTAAGGATATTATGTTTCAAACGAGGTTGTTCAAAAATGCAGTTGCCCAATTTATTTTGCCCCTTGGTTGGGGAAGATTTTATTAGGTAACTAAGCCCGATAAATCAGGCAATTACAGAAATGCTAAAAATTGAACGGAAATCAAAATTAAGCAGCCTCCTTCAAATAGAAGAGAGGGGGATAACAGTTTACTTTTCCTGAAATAGCCGTATAGTTCGCCATATTCTATAGGTTCGTCCAAATATACCTTTTTGGGAAAACTACCTGTTACGAAAGTTGAGAGTGAGCATAAAGCGAATACAGGCTACCATCATAGCGGGGCTTCTATTGTTGATGCTTATATTGCCCCAATTGGCTCTGGCCGCTGGGCCAGAGATAGCAGATGTCGTTGTGCTGGACTACACTTCCACTACCGCCGCCATCTACTGGACTACCAATACTACCAGTGATAGTGTGGTGCGCTATGGCACCACCACTCCACCAAGTCAGGTGAAATCTGATAGTAGCGATGTCACCACCCATTTCATATACCTCACAGGCTTAACCTCGGGCACAACCTACGACTTTGAAGTTGAATCTACCGATGTCTCCGGAACTTCCACTGATGACAATGGTGGCGCATACTACTCTTTCACAACGGAATCTGTAACAGAGTATTCCATTACCCTTGACCCTGCTTGTGGGGTCTGCGGCGAGCTGGTCGACGTAGAGGTCTGCAACGTGGTGATCGAAGCAACGGCGACTGTTGCAGCGGCCGGCACCTATCATGTCTGCTGGGATTCTCGCACGGCAGCGAATGTTAAAGGGACATTCACGGCAACCGGGGCTGGAAGCCACACCGTCGCATTTTATTTGCCCGAGGGTAGAAAGGGCCTTCATACGGTTTATTTGGTTGACAGCACTTATGCCGAAAGGGCAAAGGCTGATTTCGAAGTCTTCGTTTCCGTAAAGATTGACCCCGACGAGGGACCGGTGGGCACGGAGGTAACCGTCAACTGCTACGGTTTTTCCGCCTCGCAGAATATCCGGGTTAGCTTCCTGGACACGGAAAAGACGGGTACAGCTAATAGCGATGGTAGCTGGGAGGTATCTCTTACCATACCAGCCACACCTGCTGGTGGCTATACCATCAACATCGAAGCTAAGGAAGGTACGGTATGGGTAGTTTGGGTGAGCAAACAATTTACGGTTACCCCCGAAATCACTACCAATCCTGAGTCGGGAACGGTGGGTCAGACGATTGAGATAAGCGGCACGGGCTTCGCCAGCGAAGAAGAGGACATTGAGGTTACTTTCGATGGGGAAGTGGTGCCGACCAACAACCCTCTTGTTGCTGATGAGAATGGCTCCTGGGAGGCTACCATCGTTGTTCCTCCTCTCCAGCGCGGCACCTATACCGTTGATGCCTCAGGAGAGTCAACCAGGGCTCGTGATGTAGATGACATTGACTTCATCGTGGGCGCTGGAGTATCGGTTGAGCCGGGTTTGGCTTATGTCGGTGATACGATTACCGTTGCCGGAGGTGGTTTTGCACTCGGGGAAACGGGCATCAAGGTTACCTTTGATGGGCAGGTTGTGGCCGCGGATATCACCGTTGATATAGATGGTATTTGGGAATCTTCTTTTGTCCTGCCGGTCAGCACCTATAGCAGCCATACTGTCTCGGCCTCCGGTGATATAACCAAGCCTGCTGTGACGACTACCCTCGACATTAAAGCCAAAATAGAAGAACTCAGCCCGGTTGAGGGAGCCCCCGGCGACTTAGTTACCCTCACCGGCAGCGGTTTTTCCAGTAATAATCAATTAACGGTGACTGTTGGTGGGGTTGCCGTACAAGGGAATATGCAGACCCAGACCAATGGCAATGTTGTCATTAGTTTCCGAGTGCCAAAAGGAAGCCCTGAGGGCGAACGGACGCTGGTAGTGACTGACGAGGGTGGAGCTACTGACTCGGTCGACTTCACGGTAGAGAAGAAAATTCTATCAACAACTCCACTGCCTATCTCTCCCAAGAACGAGAGCAAATTAAGGTCGGGGGAGGTGACTTTTAACTGGCAGGGGGTAACAGGTGGTACCAGTTATACTTACACGCTGGAGATAAACACAGCTGCTGGTTCTGGAAACATCTGGTCTAAGTCAGATATTACGGAAAGCAGCTACACATTAACTGACACACCAACTGTGACGGAAACTCTACCCAAGGGGACTTACTACTGGCGGGTTAAGATAGTAGATGATTATGGCAACGAAAGCGAGTGGTCGGATACCAGCCAGTTCACGGTGTCCCCGATTCCAACCTGGGTATGGGTAGTAGTGGGGGTGGTAGTGCTGGTTGGTCTCATGGTCGTGGCCTATCGAGAAACAAAATTCAAGGTAACAGAATAAGCTCAATCTGTGAAAATTTTCTCCCGGTCCTGCAATAATAATTGCAGCGGGGGGTGTTATTAAGGTGGGGGGAAGATTAATTGTGCGTAACCGCATAATCCCGTATGGAATTCTTCGAGAGGAGCAAGGCGAGTTTTCCCCGGTGCCTAAGGAGTGTGGGGTGATATGATTGGCTGTTTATTGCTCTTCCCAATCGCAGGGTTCTTCTTAGCCATGGGCGTATACATGAGTACTATGATGGCTCTCTTCGGAGCTCTGGCCGCAGCTATGGGTATATACATGGGTGGTTTGATAGCTTATTTTACGGCTTTCTTTATGTTCATGTTCGGATGAGTCTATATTTAAGTATATGTGGGGCGCAATGAAAAAAAGCAAGGCGAAATTTGCCCGGTGCACTAAGGAGAGTGGGACGATATGAGCTGTTTAGCGCTCCTCCTGCTAACCGCGGTCATCATTTACTTCGGCGCAACAATATCCTTTTTCCTGGCTGCCGGGATGATCCCTCTAGCTATTTTATCTTTGGTGCTGGTACCGTTAGCTATTCTTTTCACGTGGCGCATTATCTATCCCTGGCTGGTGCGGATGGGGAGATGGGCAGCGCAACTCAGAAACATCATCTTTCTTGCCATTGTGCTGACGGCCGTAGGCTATGGCCTGGGTTATCTTCTTGATGTTCCAACTACCACACTACCACTATTAAACATAGAGTTACCGCTCACAGTCCTAATCCTTGGAGCGCTCTTCCTCTTCCTGCTTTTACTGGCCATAGCAGTATGGCTGGTGAGGTTATGGCGCTACACCTGGCCTGTCGGGAGGAATCTCTTCTGGGACATTTGGATTCGTACCGCTGCCTTGTTCTGGAAAATACTGGTGGGGATTCCTATGGGGATAGTCTGGTTTTTCTACCACCCTCCTCTACGCTGGCTGGTAGCAGCCGTCGTGTTTTACCTCAGGGGGATTTCAGCCGCAGTAGCCTGGTTTGTGTACAACCCACCATTGCGGAGCTTAATAGCTGCCGGCCTTTTCGTTACACGGTTAATCGCTTGGTTGGCAGCCTGGCTCCTCTATAACCCACCAATACGCTGGCTTATACAGTTTGGGCTCTTCATCCTCAGGCTGATAGGCCGCTTCATCAGCACCATAATTTATGGCTTTTTGTCGTGGTGGCCTGTCAACGGCGTCAGAGTGAGACTGAGGAAAGGGCTAGCCGTTGAGAGTAAGTCCTATCAAGACTACAAGTATGCCCAGAATGACGGTAGCGGCGCCGCCTAGCAAGCCAGCGACATCCATATGAGTAAAGACTCGGCCAAATATCTCCTTGCCAAAGGCCGCCCTTCGGGACGTTAACCTACCTGGTTCCTCAGGAGATTCCGGCGCTATCTCATTGGAGTCCCTATCAAACATGGGCAATACCATTTTTCTCCACTCACGCGTCTCTCGATAGACCACACCAGTTATTATTAAGCCCACGATGACGAAAAAGATCCCTAAGATTAGCACCATAGTAGCTAGATCAAGGTCAACTATGTTAACTGGTAAGGGCTCAGTTGTGCCCATTTTTCACCTCCTTTTCCCATCGAGTTTGTTTAATAATCCTTTCTGTCATTTTGAGGGCGCCCAGGGCGACAATTACACAATCTACTATCAAGCGAGTCTCAATTTATTTTAGCGTAGCATAGCTACTGCATGGTGTCAATAGCTCGAAGAGTTGGCCCGGTAGGTTGAGGCCTGACTCTGGTCATCGGGAGCCTGAGTGACAATCCCAAGGCTGAAACCAAAGAGCCATTTTTACTATCATTGCGCGCCGAAGGTGAAGCAACAGTCTTCTAATCTATAGACTTCCTTAGTTTCGTATGAAACCCTTTCCCTTTCCAGGTCTTTGTAGTTGCCTGATTTATCAGGGGTGATAAACCCCGTCACTTTTTTCCAACTAGAAACATACTGCACACCCCCACTATATTGACAAGAAATAAGAAAGTAGCTCATAATTCTACTTTAACCTTGTCAAGTCTGCGGGGAGACAATGAATCTCAAACAACTGCTAGAAAGAACTGCCAGTAAGGTGCCACATCAAACAGCCATCGTCCTTGGCTCTCGAAGAGTTAGCTATCGCGAATTCGATGAAACTTCTAACAGGGTAGCCAACGCTCTCATAAGTCTAGGAATAAAGAAGGGCGACCATGTAGCCATTCTAATGTCTCGTACCCCTGAGTGGGTCATCAATTGCTTTGGAGTGCTTAAAGCTGGAGCTGTGGCTGCGCTCCTCGATGCCGGAGCCAAGCCGCCCGAACTTGAGCCTCAACTCCGTGAATCCGATTCCAAAATCCTGATTACCGAAGAAAGATTCTCTCCCATGCTGTCTTCAGTTCTGCCCAATATCCCGTTGCTGAACCAGGTTCTTGAAGTTGGTACAGACCCTTACAAAGAGATGGTGGCCAATAGCTCCCCTACATCACCCTCTGTCGATATAAAAGGCGAGGATGAAGCTATCCTTTTTTACACCCTGGGCGTACTGGGAAAGAACAAGGGCGTAGTGCATACTCACGCGTCGTTCATGTCAATTCTGCCCGTAGTGGTGGAAAGATTTGAGCTGGAGAGAGACGATGTTGTTCTAGGTCTGCTCCCTTTTAACTACCTTCTGGGATTTGGGTTGGTTGTTCTCATGCCCATAAAGAGGGGAGCCACCATAGCAATCCTACCTCATTTCAGTTCCAAGAGTATCCTGGATACCATAGAGCGGGAAAAAGCAACCATGCTTATAGGCGTCCCGGCTAGCTTTAATGCCATGGCTATGATAGACGAAGAGACGATTAAGAGCTATGACATTAGTTCGTTAAGGGCGGTGCTTTCTGCCGGGGCAAAATCCTCAGCCCATTTTATGGAGATGCTTGAGAATAAGTTCGGCTTAACTGCGTGCGAAATATATGGACTAACGGAGTTAATAATCGTCACTCTGGGTGCTATTCATGACCGCAAACTGGGTACCGCAGGGAGGCCTCTGTCTGAGCTCAGGGTGCTGGATAAAAACGGCAAGGAAGTACCCCGGGGCAGCGTAGGGGAAGCTGTTGCCAGAGCCCCCTGGATGATGAAAGAATATTACAAGTCGCCTGAACTCACGGCCCAGGTTATCAAAGATGGTTGGTTTCATACCGGTGATCTGGTCAGGTTGGATGAGGATGGCTATCTGGAGTATATAGAAAAGACATCATCTATCATAGTGCCCTCGGGGGGAGTTAAGATTCTCCCCGCCGCAGTTGAAGAAGTTCTCCTGAGGCATCCCGCGGTAGCCGAAACAGCCTGTGTTGGTGTCATTGATGATTACAAAGGGCAAATACCCACAGCTTTTATAGTGCTTAAGGAAGGACAAAGCGCTACGGTGGACGAAATACGCGATTTTTGCCGTCAGAGCTTATCTGACTATAAAGTGCCCAAACAAATCAAGTTTGTTGACAGCATGCCTAAGACCGGGTCGGGCCAAACAGACCGGAAACGACTCAGTGAGACAAAGGAAAGCTGAAAAGGAGGACTAAAATGGCCGACCAGGATATTTTGAACGCTTTGCTTGCTAATGCAGGTGTTTCCTTACTCCTGCCTTAACCTTGAAAATCCTGCTGCTGGATAAGTTATCCAAAGATGCATTGAGCATAGCCATGTATTCATCTACCTCTTCACGATCGAATTGTACAACCTCACTGGCTATTCGTTGGCAATAATCGCAATGTACACAGCCGGATAGGCAATTTTGCTTCTTGAAGAAATCCATAAAACCTTCCAGAGCCTGGTTATCGATATAGAGTTTGGGTGGTGGCCCAATAACATTGTTTTGTACGCCCGGTAAAGCAGAATCGCTAAAGTCAATTTTCGGAGTAATGACATTCAAAATATCATATAGGTTCCCCTGATAATGACGTGCTGAATATGCTTTGGCAGCATTCAAGATTCGCTCGGTGGACATTGACCGGCCACTAATTTTGACCATATCGATACCTATCTCTTCGTAAACATGAACATCCTCGGGTCTTACCCAGCGGCACTTAATGGTTTGAGAGACATCATAGAGCCTGTCTAGAGTACAACGAATTACACAATAATCTACATAATAGCCGTGAAGTGGGTTATTCCTTTGACTGGCATGCCCCAGGCTATCATGGTGGTAATATTCGTAGGGGCACTGGTATAGGCAGAGATTGTTCAATAGTACAGTGAGTTCGCAATTCACTGCGTTCCTTATAGCCTTGAGCACAGTAAAGTCCCGATTTATATGAAAGTCCAGAGTAATAGAATCAGCGCCTAAGGATTCAAACAATTTGGCTCTAGCAACGCTGCCC
>JAUVXS010000044.1 GCA_030603485.1 Dehalococcoidia bacterium | reverse complement strand
CCCGCTACGCAGCTCTCGTCGGTCGTTACCTCTTTTCCAGGGTGGGTAAGAGGTTCTGTGACGTAGTCATGGCCTCTGAGTTCGGTTATTTTGCCGACTCCGTGGACAAGAATACGGTTGTTATTGCCGTTTCCCAGAGCGGCGAGACCGCTGATGTAATAGAGGGAGTTAAGGCTGCCAAAGACGCTGGGGCTGAAATTATCTCCATAGTCAACCGACCTAACTCTATACTGACTGAGCTGAGCCACCAGGTCATCTACCTGAATTGTGGTGCTGAGATAGGCGTAGCCGCTACCAAAACTTTCCTGTCTGAACTAGCGATATTCTACCTGTTGTCATTCTCCATGGTTAACTCCTTTGAAGAAGCGGCAGCTCGGCTTACCGACCTGAACAGCGAAATAACCAGGGTTCTGGACTGGAACAAAAGCGAGCTTATCAAGCTCAGCCAGAAGCTGAAAGATAAGAACGATTTCTACTACATAGCCAGGGGAATTAACTTTGCCATTGCCTCTGAAGGCGCCCTGAAGCTCAAGGAGATTTCCTATATCCATGCTGAAGGTATGCCCGCTGGAGAACTCAAGCATGGCACCTTAGCCCTCATTGAGCCTGGCACACCGGTAGTGGTGATTTGCCCCGACGACTATACCTTTGCCGAAACCTTGAGTAATGCTATCGAGGCTAAATCACGTGGCGCATATATTATTGGTGTGTCCGACAGGGAAAGCGAAATTTATGATTCCTGGGTCAGGCTTCCCGAAGTTGATGAGTTACTCTATCCTATGGTCGCCATAGTTCCCCTTCAACTCCTGGCTTATTACATCGCTATCAACCGAGGATGCGACCCCGACAAACCCCGCAATCTGGCAAAAACGGTAACTGTGAAGTAGAGGGGGAATGAAAGACTCTGGATCTCAGGCTCCCAATACAGGACACAAGATTGGCGTCCTGGCTGGCATAGCTGCTTATAATGAAGCAAGATATGTAGGAAGCATAGTTCTCCAGGCGAGGCAATATGCGGACGAGGTCATTGTGGTTGACGATGGGAGCACGGACAACACTGCCCGGGTTGCCGAGCTTGCTGGTGCCACGATAATCCGCCACGATGAAAACAGAGGCAAAGGAACAGCCATCCAGAGCATACTGGCGGAGGCAAAGAAGAGAAATCCTGATGTTCTGGTTCTCCTTGACGCCGATTCCCAGCATGACCCTAACGAAATTCCCGTTCTCATCAAACCCATTTCGGAGGGTTTTGACCTCGTCATCGGCTCCAGAGAGGCACAGAAAGATAAGACTCCCCGTTACCGCCGCATCGGGCAAAAAGTCCTTTTACGCTCAACACGTCTCGCTTCAAAAACCAATATCTCCGATTCCGAATCCGGCTTCCGAGCCCTTTCACCGAAGGCAATAAACAAACTTGAATTGAAAGCGAGTGGATTCGCCGTAGAATCAGAGATGATAACCCGCGCCGCCGATAAAAACCTCAAGATAACCGAGGTGCCAATCTCAAACATATATACCAAAGATGGCTCGACGCTCAACCCCATAAGACATGGCATAGACGTTCTCAGTCGGGTAATAGTCATGATTTCGCAGAGGAGACCCCTGTTCTTCTTCGGACTGGCAGGTGGTATCTTACTGGTGATTGGTCTCATCATCGGCATCAGGGTGATTAATATAGTTGCCACAAAAGGCGACCTAGCCATAGGCAGCACCATACTGACCACCCTGTTCATTATCGCTGGTATATCGAGCATCTTCACTGGCATAATCCTGAACGCCCTAAACAGGCGAAAATAACCGGAGCATAAACCAGCCCATCAAGAACTAACAACATCATTCAGGACATCGTTAGCTCCAGTGTCGAAGCCAGCGACAATAAACCCGGCGTTGCGTTCTTCTTTGTCGCCGCGAGCCGTCTTCCCTTCCCATCCGCTACGCTCCTCGTAATGACGGTCAGGAACTGCCTGAATACTCTACCTTCATCTTGACTAATCTAACTCCTGACTCTAGACTATTGACTAACAACTGTTGGAGATGAAAGTTCATGAAATCAAAGGCAAGTGCCCAGTGTATATTGCAAGACAATATTATTCTAAGTCTTGTATGCCCGTTGAGGTAATCAGGCCTCGCTTTGAAAGACCAAAATGAAACGGATACTTATCTTCGCTGCCTATTTTTATCCTCATGTCGGTGGCTATGAGAAGATTGTGTATGAATTGTCACGAAGACTTGTGCAAAGGGACTATGAAATAGATATCCTCACGTGTAACACGGAGAGGGCACTCGCTTATGAGGAACTGGATGGTATTCATATCTATCGTGTCCCTTCCTGGAATGCCTTGAACTCTGTATATCCTATTCCAAAGCCCTGCCCAACAAGCTTCAAAATTCTGAGAAGACTTCTAAGTAAAAATTATGATGTTATAAATACCCAGACCAGATTTTTTGTTACTTCGTTTCTGGGCTTAATCTTTGCTAAATTAAAAAGGACTCCTCTTGTGCATACAGAGCATGGAGCAAGACACAGCATCGTTCCAAACAAAGTCATAGATTTAATTAGTCGGGCTTACGACCATAGCATAGGAGCCCTAATAGTGAAATCAGCCAGCAGAAATATAGGGGTATCTGAGGCTGCCTGTGAGTTTTTGAAGCACCTGGGAGCTACCACTATACAGCTAGTTCATGATGGCATTGACACCACCATTTTTAAGAAAAAAGAAGACACAAATTACAGACAGAAGCTGGACATACGCAATGATGCTGTGGTAACTACCTTTGTCGGTCGCTTGATTTATGCTAAGGGAGTGCAGGACTTGATTTCTGCTTTCGCCAAGATACAAGACACTGCCCCTGAAGTAAAACTATTGATTGTTGGTGATGGTCCTTACAGAGCTAATTTAGAAAATCTGGCTCATCAAACTGACTGTGCTAGTAGCATCTTCTTCTTAGGCCAGAAAAATCAAGATGAAGTCATCGATGTGCTCAGCGCCACAGATATCTTTGTCAATCCTTCTTATTCGGAGGGGTTGGGAATCTCGGTGATGGAAGCCGCCAGCGTCGGTCTTCCCATAATAGCCACAGATGTCGGCGGCACAAGGGAGATCATCACAACGGATAAAACAGGAATCCTGGTTAAAGCAAGAGACGTGGGACAACTCGCTGAAGAATTGTGTAGATTATGTGCCAATGCAGAATTAAGAGAGAAACTAGGGAAAAACGCCAGAATGCTTGCTGAGCGAAAATTTAATTGGGATACAATCACCGGAGAATACATAAAATTGTATACTAACCTGGTTGAGAAATGATAATGAATAACTCTCGCTTATCGGTGATGGAATTAGCTGAGAATATTCCCTGAGTGGCCGACTATGAAAAGGGTTCTTGTTATAACATATCACTTTCCACCTCGCCTCGCTGTAGCTAGTCTGCGCCCGTTGGGTCTTGCCAGGTACCTACCGGAATTCGGGTGGGAGGCAGTAATTTTGACAGCAGCCTTGCCTGACAAGCCGGACCCGCAATTTAAAGTTATCGAGACGCAATATCACGATTCCCTCGGCTTCGGGAAAAGACTGCTTAAGCTTGATTCTCAAAGTCCTCTAATAGCTCAAGCTAAGAATAAGCTAAAGATAAGGTCAGAAAAGTCTCCCTTAGACTTCATATTGGCAACTATGGGGGGAATTATTGCCTACCCCGACCCGCAAAAGGGCTGGCAGCGCTTCGCTGTCGAAGCAGGCAAGGATATCCTGCAACAGGAAAACATAAAGGCGATAATCAGCACTTCGCCCCCGGTGACCAGCCACATAATCGCTAAAAGGTTGAAAACCGAATTCAAAATCCCCTGGATCGCCGATTTCCGGGACCTGTGGACACAAAATCACTACTACTTATATGGTCCCTTACGTAAAGTTGTCGAGAGGAGGCTGGAGCTAAATACGCTATCTGTGGCTGACGTGCTGGTAGCAACATCCCAGCCTTGGGCAGATGATTTGCACAGCCTCCACAGGCAAAAGCCTGTGCATAGTATTCCCAACGGATTTGACCCGGCGGAGGTAAACACTACCCCGGGAAATTTAACCGACAAATTTACCATAACTTACACCGGCAACCTCTACCCCGGTAAGCAGAGCCCAGAGCCTCTTTTTGCTGCTTTACGTGATTTGATTACTGAGGGAAGCATGGATGCCAGCGATATGGAAGTGAGATTCTACGGATCTGAGGCAGGCTGGATAGAGAAGCAAGCGGAACGTTATGGACTAACAGGTATAGTCCGGCAGTTCGGCATGGTACCCAGGGAAATCGCCCTGAATAAGCAAAGGGAGTCGCAGTTACTCCTGTTACTAAAATGGAGCGATACTCAACAGCGAGGAGTCTACACAGCCAAAATTTTTGAATATCTGGCAGCCAGAAGGCCTGTCCTCGCCGTGGGTGGCTTTCCCGATGTGGTTGACCAGCTACTGGATGAAACTAAAGCCGGTGTCTCCGGGCAAAGCGGGGCAGAAATAAAGGCTTTGCTGCTACGACTATATCAAGAATATAAATCAACCGGTGCTGTAAGCTACAGCGGCGATGAAGCTGAGACCAGTAAATACAGCCACCGGGAGATGTCAAAGAAATTCGCCACAATTCTGGATAGCCTTCCCGCCCGCATCGACCAGCCATAGCGAATTGCCGGTGAGCGCCACACTAAGACCCCTCCTTCCAGGCTGTGACCTAGTATTCATCAGGAGGCCGCTTCTTTACCTTGGATGCCGCCAGGTATTGCTCTATCACCTCCCCGGGTTCCCCCATGGCGGCAATAACGCCCCTGTCCAGCCAGATTACCTTGCTGGCAAATTTCTCGATAGTGCTCATGGCGTGGCTGACTAGCAAGACAGTCCTCTCGCCCATAATCCGGTCCATCTCAGCATCGGCCTTCTGGCGAAAAGCGGCATCACCGGCATTCATAATTTCGTCAATCAGCACAATGTCCTTATCGCTGTGTATAGCAATGGCAAAGCCGAGCCGTGCACGCATCCCTGTTGAATAAGTCCTCACCGGCATTTCGATGAAATCACTCAGCTCGGTGAACTCAATTATGGAATCTATTATTCCATCTATTTGATTCTTCGCTAGCCCTATTATGATGCCGTTCAGATAGATATTGTCCCGCCCGGAAAGCTCCTGATTAAACCCGGTTCCCAGCCCGAAGAGGGTAGAGACCTCGCCCTCAACGGATACTTGGCCTTCATCGGGCGGGTATACGCCGGCTATCACGCGCAGCAAGGTGCTCTTGCCCGAGCCGTTCCTGCCGATAATTCCTATTGTTTCCCCCCGTTCCACGGTGAAGCTCACGTGCCTGAGTGCCCAGAACTCACCGGACGGCCGTTGCCGATTGCCGAACTTCTCCCCAAAAAAATCGAGTGCCCTGGAACGCCGGCGTTTCTCCATCCTGAACTTGATTCCAAGGTCGCTGACGTTTATCATTCTAAATCGCCTTCACCAGCTTGTGTTCATTGCGAGAAAAGTACCACAGCCCTATCACAAAAACGACACAGGCCACCGCCGCGCCTACCAAAGCGTAACCAGTGGGTGGAGCCCCAAGTATTACCACGTTCTTGTACGATTCCAGCAACCCGGCAAAGGGATTGCTCAACATGTACAGCATGGTAAGCCTTTCGGACGTGATTACATCCTTGACAGAATATAAAATAGGTGACAGATAGAAACCCAACCTGATAAGGAACTGGACGATATTGCTCAGGTCCGCGAGGTAAGTCCCCACCACAGCAAATATCAGGCAGGCTCCCACAATGTCTACGAACTCAATTAGCAGGAGCACCGGCAGCCAGAGTATGTTCACCGTGAACGATGCCTCGAATATAAAGAGCATGGGCACCAGAATAACGAAGCCGAAAAGCCAGTCAAAAAAGCCAATAATAATTCCAGACAGTGGCAGTATAGCCAGTGGAAAGCGTACGCTCTGTATCAACCCCACTTTGGAAGTTATAGAGGTAACTGAACGACTAAGAGAAGAGGTAAACCACCTCCAGGACAGCAGGGCGATAAAGAGCAGTATTGGGAACTGGGGCCCTCCCCGCCCGAAGATATAGCCTATTAGGACAACATAGACGATGAGCAATAGCAAAGGGTCGAGGAAGCTCCAGGCAAAGCCAAGGACCTTGTTCTTTTTCTCAGCCTTCATCTGGAGCTTGACCATATACCACAGCAGCTCCCGTCTCTGCCAGACTTTTTTAAGCTGTTCTATCATCGAAGCGATGGCTCAACCTCCCGTAAATCTCCAGTAGCTTCCTGGACTCCGTCTCCCAGTTGAAGATCGTAGCTGCCTCCAGTGCATTCTTCCTCATTGTATCATACCGCTGCTCGTCGGCGAGCACCTGATTGATCGCCGCAGCAATACTCTTTGGTTCTTCCGGATCGAATGTACCGCCCAGCCCATACCCCTCCGCAATTTCGCTCAGGGCAGGGAAATCGCTGCTGACCACCGGCAGCCCGGCGTGAATGTACTCGTACAGCTTATTGGGTGTAGCATAGTAATTGTTCAGGCCCGTGTTCTGGTATATCACCACGCCCACGCTGGCTGACATACAGTAATATACTACCTGCTCAGGAGGTACCGGCTCGGTGAAATAGACACGCCGCTCCAACCCCTTCTTTTTTACTATACCCTTGAGCTCCACCTCCAGATCTCCCCAACCCATCAGCACCAGCACGCCTCTGTCCAGATGGGCAGCCGCCAGCACCAGTTTATCAAGCCCTCTTCCTCTTATGAAGCCTCCCTGGTACAGTATAATGGGCACCGTGTCATCCGTCAGGCCCAGCTTTTCCCGCAAGGCCCGGTTATGCGCCTCTGCCGCTGGCAGAGGCGGGCAGTTCAATATGACGGTGGGAGCGACAATCTTGTATCTCTTTGCCAGGTACTCACTACGGTAGGTGCCGGTCGTGATAACCTCATCGGCGCGGCGTATCAGAAACCGCTCCAGCACTCGCCACCCCATCCTCTCCGGTCGAGAAATATAAGCCAGTTCGGTGGTAAGTTCGTGGGCATCATATACCAGCCTGCCGCCCTGCCGCCGTTTTGCCACGTAGCCCAGGGGCAGGGTAATCAGGTCGTGGCAGTGATAAATATCGCCTGCCTTGTTTTTCACAATTCCCCGGGCGCGCCGATAATACTGAAGAAGGGCAAAGGCCCTGTAGACTTTCGACGGTAACCTTCGCAACAGCCCGGACGTCCTGTCCCTTGCCCAAGCATATATGCAGCCCAGTGGCCGCTGGAACAGATAGTCGAGCAATTTCCTTCCGGTGCCCATTGTGCTTCTGCCCCGTGGGGACGGTGGCATGCCTTCCGCAGGAGTCGGACGTTCCCCCGGGAGCGAGGTATCCACCCGTAAAATTCTGAATCCGTCCCTTTCCTCTACCCGGCTCAACCCCTCGCCCGCTACTGCCACTATCTGCACATCGTGCCCGGATTCAGCCAGTGTCTTCGCCTCCTTCAGTACCCGGGCATCATGCCGACAGCTATTATAAACGAACATCCATACTTTCATAGTTTACAATAGCTCACGTTTTCAAATTCCGCAAACACATAAGTCGGAGACGGTATGGTAACAATAGTGTATGCCACGTCCCCATTCGGTGCTCCCATTAATATATTGCATACGGGTCATAGTTGTGTATGGCAGTGGAACCGGTCACCCCGTCAAACTGGCGGAATGCTTGTACCACCGTCTCATTACCCCCAGTCCAGCAAAAGCCGCAAACGATCAACTGTATATCCTTCTCAGTCTAATCACCGTATATCCAGATATTCAATAGTAATATTTATACTTTGACCGATAATCTCCTTCTGCTTAGCAGAGTCAGGTAAATCGCAACCAACCTGGAAAGAGACTTCACTTAAGTCTTTACTGTTTAGGAAATCTATGTTTTGTTCAACAAAAGTCGGAGTGCCAATCTCACTAACAGGCATAGACCATACTAACGCTTCGTCGAGAAAAACCTTGATTTTCAAAAAGGAGAGCAATGCTTTATCTAACTCACCCGTTTCAACAGAGACAAAGAAGTATAAGTTGTGATAATCACTTCGGCCCTTCAAGTCTACGCCTTTTTTAAAGACAATAAAGCCAGGGTATTCTGCAATTCCAGATAGGTGCAGGTTAAATGATAACTTTTTGAAGTTGTTTTCTACTCTGGTTAAAAGCAGGTTATACCCGTGCATATTAATCAGCTTTAGTGACTCAAGAATAATTTCGTTTTGTGTCCTATTAACAAAAAGAAGATAGACACGGAAAGATTTAGCTTCAGGGTGGATTTCTATGCTTTCTGCAAAAGTATTGCTCCCTTTTTTACTCGGCATATCCCATGATATTGAATCAATACGCTCTTTGTAATCGTACTGCTGAAAAAAAAGCCGGAGTGAATCGAGTTCCTTACGCAAAGTGTAATCAATTTCAAACTCCACAACTTTGCTGGTACCAAAGTCTCTAAAAAAAGCGTACCAGCCTCGCGGGGGCGCAGAAAAGTAGCCAGGAAATGTATAGATATAATAAGGAGAATCATGAGCAGGCAAGTCAAATATGATGGCTGAATTCTCTGTAGAAAGGGCTGTGATATTGCTTACGAAGAAAATATCTGCACTTCGAGATGTCCACGCACTCCCGGCAACATCCCACTTTGCTAGGTCGGTTACTAGCTCTTCTCTAGCCTCAGCATCAATCAGGTAATAGCTTGTAAGTAAACCGTTTGCATTCACATAATAAGGCATCAGATACTGGTCCGTTCTATCTGATATTTCCTCGATCAGTTGAAATCCTTTCATATCCATAAGCGTGTACCCTGAATCAGGAATACATTTCGCGGCAGCAAAAAAGAGTGCGGTAGCTAAGACAATACCCAGGAAGCCGACAAGATATACTGACGCAATTCTTTTACAACCCCTGATGAAACGCGACCTATTGTTAGCTGTTTCCATCCGTAATCTCTTTTTCCAAATTATTAGATGTAGAACTTTTGGCAGAATTCCACCTCTTAATACCTTTAGGCGACCATCCCTCAAACAGTAGCTGAGCAACCAGGAGGCTAGTCAAGAACACGGTAAACAGGCTGTAGCGACCTTGAACCTCAGAAAAAAGGAGAATAAAGAGATAAAAAATTGCGGTAAAGAAAATTAGGAAAAAGCCGCCGCGTTTGATTGGGAAAAACGGGTGCAGCAGTAACCGCAAAAAGAGTAGAAAAAACAGAATAGCAGACAACAATTGATGAAGCTGCCCCTGCATAGGCACAGTTTCGCTGTTGATCCTCCCAACCGAGGGGTCCTCAGCCGGGTGACTTGAAAACCACAACGTCCCTTCCGGATTAGCAAGAACTGCGTTCTTGCGAGAAAGATGTCTCGCTGCCTCAACCGGGTCGGAAAATACTTCACTCAAAAGCTTCCTGACTGAAAACTCTGCCCGGAGATCCTCCGGCAATTGTCTTGAATATTCTGTACGCCATGGCCGCATTTCACCATACCGATCACTACCATGCACATCCTTAGCCGAAAAATACGTAAGATAGTCTGAGCTACTCCATATACCTGTGGTTCTGATGAACACTGATTTAGATAATCCGTACGTGCCCAGGGGGATTATGAGAAGTACTAAAATAAACACCAGGCCCCGTTTCAACCAGTCCTTCCCAGGAATGGAAGCTCGGCGGGTTTTGTTCACGGGTTTAGCTTTGTTTACTCGGTAATGGTTGTACAAATAGTAAGCCAGAAGAAAAATCAAGGCAAACCAGGCGGGACGACCAAAACCTCTTTGAACATCAAGGACAAAAATCAGAATTCCAACTGTGATAGATAACAGAATTACCGGTATCGATATATGCGATTTGTCATGCAACTTCTTATCAATCCAATAAATTATTAAACAAAGAACAGCTAGCCAGGGAAGGAAAGCAATATCGTGGTTAGCCAAGGTTACACCATACCAGATATCAGGATTCCAGGAAAAAAAGAGGAGCGCGCCCGCGGCAATCTTGGCAGAAAAGACTCTTCGGCCAAAATCATAGAAGATAAACATAGTTATGGTTACCAGAAAAACATTGACTAACTCGAGCCAGTGCTGGCTGTTCCCAAATACATACTGGATGGGAGCTGTGTAAAAAATCGACCTCAGAAAATAGACCCCTTGTAAAGTGCCTTGTGCTGCTGAAACGCTTTGTGCTGCCACTCCATCCTCGACAATTGCGTGCCCAACATTCCAGTATGTAAGAAAATCGCTATACAGCTGGGCATCAAAGTATTGCACCCATAGAACTCTGCACACAAGCGTCAGAAGAATAAAGAAGATAGCGCTCAGGTGAATTGTCGAATCTTTCTTTGCACGGTAGAGATCTATGAGATATATGGAAGAAAAAACTAGAATGACTGTGAGCCAGGGGTAGAAGTCCCCGGCAAAACTCCACTGTATGCGTGTGATATTAACCCAAAACACATGGAAAGCTAAGACTACAAATATAGTCCAACCCGTGGCTATTGGACATCTAATAATGAAAGCCGGAATCCGCATCTAGTTCCTTGAAATCAAAAACACGCCTTACTTTAATAGTAAGTATCCTGCCGTCATTGCAGCCACTGCCAGGAAAACTAACAGATAGACCAGTTCGTCGCTCCTATGTGTGGTTCTGTATAATCACTCCACCCGAGTCTGGGCATATTCTGCAGTCACTTCTTTCACCGTCTGAATCACATACCGAACTTCCTCATCCGTCAGTTTGGGATATAGAGGTAGAGTTATGGTGCTATCGCCTATTTTTTCGGCCATGGGGTACATGCCTCTCCTGCAGCCAAAGGTTTGTCTGTAGAAAGTCAACAGATGAATCGCCCGGAAGTTTACTGCCACTCCAATCCCCTTTTCCTGGAGCTGCCACAAGATTCTGTCCCGTTTTGGGGGAGGAACCAGAATGGTAAACACATGCCTGGCACTTTTCGAATTTGGTAATACCTTTAAGCAGGTAACCCCTGAATCCTCCTCAAAAGCCTCTTCATACATTTGGCAAATCTGCTCTCGTCTCTGCCACTTTTTTTCAATATTCTCCAGCTGGTTCAGCAACAGAGCTGCCTGAATGTTGCTCATGTTGCATTTCCAACCGAGCATCTCCATGTCCCAGTGTTCGTATCTCTTGGAATATCTGTCTGCAGCGCTCGAGCTCATACCATGAAGCCTGAGTCTTTTCAACTTCTCAGCAATCGCTTCTTTGTTAGTGCTTACCGCACCACCTTCGCCCGATGTAATATTCTTCGTAGCATAAAAGCTGAAACAGACGGCGTCGCCCAGTTCGCCGGGCCTTATGCCGTCTCTACTTGCCTCAATCGCATGAGCAGCATCCTCAATAATTATTAGATGATGTCTATCCGCAATCTGTCTAATATTCTTCATGTCACACATCTGTCCATAGAGATGAACAGGCAGAACAGCTTTCGTCTTTGGAGTAATAGCACCCTCAATCAAGTCAGCATTAATATTGGCTGTCTCAGGTTCCACATCTACGAAAACCGGCGTTGCTCCAGCATGAATTACGGAGTTGGCGGTAGCTACAAAAGTCATCGGCGTGGTTATAACTTCGTCACCCGGCCCGATGCCACAAGCTAAAAGGGAGAGATGTAAGGCGGCGGTGCAACTGGTCACCCCCACGGTATATCTGGAGCCCAAATATCGCGAAAACTTGCCCTCAAACTCGCTAACCACTTCCCCGGTGGTCAGAAAAAGAGAGTTCAGAACGCTGACCGCATTGTCGATATCCTGCTGGCTGATATTATGTTTGTAAAATTCAACTCTCATTTTTTGCTGCTAATACCAATAAGGAAGCCCCGAATGGCAGGTTCAAGTGCCTGATAAGGTATTTCTCCAGTCTCAATGATGCCAGGAATACATCATTTATAA
>JAUVXS010000069.1 GCA_030603485.1 Dehalococcoidia bacterium | reverse complement strand
AGCTAGACAATAAACGTTTAGAATGGTGATTCAGGAAACCAGCTATTTTCTATCACCTCGTTAGACAATTCGTCCTGCCATTGCCCAATGTAAACGTACCATCCACTCATAAACCGATAAAGTATAAAGAGATTCTGTTGCAATCGCCTGATTTCCTCAGGAACCGGCTGTGGTGAGATCAGGAGCGCATATTTGGCACTGAATAGGTCACCGTATAGCTTTGCTTGATAGATATCCTGTAAAGTGATTTTCCCTGGCTTTATCTCCACGGTTATGAAATCTTTGATACCAGATTCATCTTGAGTAAAGCCTGCCAAATCGGGTGAAGCCTTCTTGCCTAGAAATGCAAATATGATATCATGGCGCACAGCCTTTTTGAGGGTCTCTTCAAAGCGTCCGCTGGCCGTTATTTCCAAATGACAATCGCCGAATCTAGCTGAGAACTTCGAATGTAGAAACTCTCTGATAGACTCATATAGTGCTTCTTCGGGTTCTCTCTTACCTTTAGTCTCCACAGTTCGATTATAGCACAAGGAGATGTTGAACACTTCCACAATGGAAGCGCTGGTCAAAATTAGACGAAGGTTGATTTAAAGAAGCTTTTGGGAAGGGATTTAGACCTTGGAGCAGAAGTGTCACATTTCGCTAAAAGGTGCAATATGCAACTGTACAATCGCGTGCTAGAATAACGGTATATATAAGTGACATCGATAAATGAGCAGAAGGGAGGAACGAGCATGTGAAGAGATGTTTAATTCTGTTACTACTGTTGGCACTGGTAGTTTTGGTATTTGCACAAACAGCTTGTTCAGCAGGTCTTCCGGAAGAGGAGGAACGAATATGGTTTAATCTCGGCGATTTCGATGGGCGGTCATGGGGCAGTTCGGCAGAAAAAGGGAATTGGAAGGTCTACTGGGTATCTCCAGACAGAGTGCAGGACTTTCAACGGGATTTTTATATTCCAAAAGGGTATTTGGCAGTTGATTACTTTGCTACCGCACACTTTCCAGATGGCACTCCGTACAACGATAAGCAGAAGAGGCAGGCATGTGAAGCATATAACTGGGGATTCTTTTACGGGTTCTATCAAGGAGCAGGTTTGCCTAGCCCGTAGTATAGATAGCGCTGCATATTTTGTTATTTCGCGTGATGTCACCGTAGCCTGGCAAACCTGAAGACCTTGCGGAGAGGACTCAACAAAATGAGTATATGTGACAGAACGGACTTTTGTTCAATGGGTAACAAAAAGGGTAACAATTAATATTTTGCGAAGGTACACGTATGCCTGCTTATGGGAAGAGCCATTGACCTACAGTGTCAACAGCGCGATCGCTACCAAAATATCCGGTGAAAAGGCGGAAGTAGTAGAGCTCCTCCTTACTGCGTATTACGGGGTACTTGGATTGGAACTCGGCCAGTTCATTGTCTGGGATCTGTTCTTCAAAGTACGCTGGTAGCACATCGGCAGAGCCGGAGCCTTGAGAGAATTCCTGTTTGCTCCGCCACACTATGGATTCGGGTAGCAGTCTTTCATACGCTTTACGGAAAATCCATTTTCCGATTTTCTGGCTTCCCTCAGGCTTTTGTTTATATTGAGGAGGTATTGCCATGGAGTACCGTAGTAATTCCCCGGATACCAATGGAGCCACGACGCGGACAGAGTTGCACACGTTCATACGGTCCAGACGCAACGAGGCGCTATTGTGTAAGAAACCAAAGCATTCCATCTGTTTGGTGAACAACTCTTCGGTGGGACAGTGTTCGAGATATTTGTATCCGCAAAACACCTCGTCACCCCCCTCACCAGAGAGCAGCACTTGGATGCCTTGCTCTTTGGCATACCGGGAGATGAGGTAGTTGGAAACAGAGCTTCTTACCAGAGAGGGGTCAAAGGACTCCAGATAGTAAATTACCTCTGGCAAAACCTCGGTCATCTGTTCGAGACCCACGTTGAGTTCGTGGAGTTCGGAGTCGATATGGCTGGCAATGAGGCGAGCACTGCGGATATCTTCACTTTCTCCTACCCCTATGGCAAAGGTCTTCAGCTTGGCGCTCTGTCCGAGTTTCTCCTTGCATACTTTACCGGCTAAGTAGTTGATGACACTGCTATCCATTCCTCCGCTGAGCAGACCGCCAGTGGGTACACTGAAATCAATGCGACTTCTGAAGCTTCGCTCGATAATCTCCCGGATGTCACGAGCCATTGTATCAACACTGGAGTCCCAGAATCTCGGTGGACTTTCTGGCAGTCCGGCGAATTTAGTTAACTGACCACTGCGATCCATGTAATGGCCATTGGGGAACTCATAAACCTCTTTGGTTACCTGTAAGACGCCCTTGAGCTCAGAGGCAAGGTACAGGGTCTTGTCTTTCCAGCCATAAAAGAGACTTTTGATACCGAGCAAATCGCGCGCAGCGAAGAGATCCTTCCCATCGGAGATGACCAGCGCGAACACGGCGTCGGTCAAGTGTTTGAGCATTCCCTTGCCGTGTTTCTCATAAAGGGCAAGCATCAGGCGCTCCTCCCTGAAAGGCCCGTCAGGTATGTTATGGTCGCGAGCCAAGTCAGACCAATTACCCATCTGGCCATCATAGCAGAGCATCAGGTTGGGGTTGCTGGGGCTACGAACGGGGATCCTCGTGCCATTACCACTAACGGCACCATCGGCTTGGAGGTAGTTTTGAGCCAAAATGATCTGGTCGCCCTCATGTATCGCCGAAATATAGGGGCCTCTGTGAGAAATTGTCTGCATGATAGCTTCCACTTCTTCACGACTGGAACTACTGCAGGCAACAGCCAGTCCGCTCATCAGGTAAGGGCTCCTTTGCCAGCGGTATGATATAGGCCGCAGGCTATTTCATAGTCTCGAAGATAGCCACCAGACCATGTCCACAGCCGAGCCCTTTTGAAGTCTCGTTTCGACTTCCCGAGACACAGCCCCTCTGGATGCTGAATCTCAAGATTATCCACTCCGAAGCGCTCGGCTTGGCTTATCTTCTAGCTACCTTGCTTGGCAAGATACTTTTACACCAGATAGCCCCGTACTTTGGGCTACTTATCTTCATAGCTAATGAGACCTAGCTACTATGCGTAAATCACCCACGAGGACCTGACCTCACCAAGACGGGGATCGGAACTCGCCAATACTTAGCCCCTTAGATACAGATACTTTTATTCTTTGATTAAGCCATGTTTGACCAGGTACTCACGGGCAGCCTCGTCTGGCTCCAGTTTATCGATGTCCACCCTGGCATTTAGTTCCTGCCATGCCTTCTGACCCTGACCAACTATTGCCGGAGTGGCCGACTTGCCTCCACCCGGGAAGGTAGCTACCAGCTTGTTGAGGATATCCTCGATTTCTGGATACTTGTCAAGTACCTCCTTGCGGATATAAGGTGTCAGGTCATAGGGTGGGAAAAAGGCCTTGTCATCCTGGAGGACATGCCAGCCGTGCTTAGCAATTAAGGCATCTGTCCCAAAGACCATTGATAGATCGGTCTGGTGTGCCTCCAAAGCTAGCAGTGAAGCTCCAGGGGCTGCGGTCTTTAGGGAGTCCTCAGGAACTTTGAAGCCATAGTGCTCCTCCAGACCAGGCAGACCATCAGGACGTGTAGAGAATTCGAAGTCGAGGAACATTTCAAACGTCACGTCCCCTGCTTCATAAAGCGCTGCCAAATCGGAGAGTGCCGTCAGGTTATTCTCCTGAGCAAATTCAGGCCAGCAAGCAAAGGCATAGGTGTTATTGTTCCACATCGGGTCCAGCCAGATGAAACCATTGCCCTTCTCCTCTTCTTCTTTTACCATCTGGTAAAGCTCGTTGTTGTCAACTCCTGGCTCATACGCGTGCCCGAGGTGAACCATCCAGGCTGTTCCAGTATAGTCGGCACTGATATCGATATCACCGGCTTCCATCCCCTCCCGGAGGGCCATAGTAGAAAGGTCTGATACTAAATTGACCTTGAAGCCGTTCTCCTCCAATACTTGCTTCATCAGCTGGCCAACAACATACTCCTCGGTGAAGTTCTTATTACCGACGGTTACCACTTTCTCTTCTTCCCCTGCACATCCCGTAATGGCTAGGCCAAGACTCATAATTACCGCTAGACCAACCATAATCACTTTACGCATCTATCTGCCTCCTTAAAATTAATGTTGCGACGCTTACAGCTTTGCAAATTTACCTACATCTTATCTCATATATCACCCCCTTTCTAAGAAGTTTAAGTCTTGATTTTGAGACCCCGTGGGGTCATCCAGCTTTCTATACGTTCTAGAATAAAGCCCAGGCTAATGGCTAAGATTGCTGTGGGTGCCGCTCCCTGCAAGATGAGCAGTGGCTGACGGGCAAAGACTCCGGTCAACGTAATTCTACCCAAACCGGAGCCCCCAACCAGAACAGCTAGCTCTGCTGTCCCCACCGTTACCACCGTGGAGATTCTTATCCCAGCCATAATTACCGGTCTGGCTAAAGGTAGCTCTATCTTCCGAATGATTTGCCATCTGGTCATGCCCATTCCTCTGGCAGCTTCGATAATGGCTGGGTCAATATTTCTCATACCGGCATAGGAATTGCGCAAGATGGGAAGCAATCCATAAATGAACAAGGCTACAATTGCCGATTGGAGGCCAAAACCCAGTAAGGGAGCCATAATAGCAATTACAGCTAAGCTGGGTATACTCTGTCCCACGTTGGCTCCACCAATAACAAATGGTGACAGCTTGGCGAAACCGGGGCGGGTAACCAAGATGCCCAAGGGCACGCCGACGCTAATACCTATGAGCACTGCCATGAACACCATCTCAAGGTGAGACCTGCCATCAGTCAGTATATCTCTATAGGAGAAGGTGCTATAAATCCCGAGCTTGCCTATGCTCGTAATCCAGACAGTCAGTCCAATAAGAATACATAAAAGGCTTATAAGAATAACCTGACGCCTCACTTCTTTTCTCCTGCTTGAACAGCCTCATGTAACGCCTTCTGGATAGCATCGAAGGTTAGCACTCCCTCAAATTTACTATCTTCACTGACTATAGGTAGTGTCTTCAACCCGCTACTCAACATGACAGAAAGAGCTTCATTCAGAACTGCATTTACTGTGAAAGTTGTCGCCAGGGGTCTGATAATATCCTTCACCACCTTCCCTTTTCCTAAATCTGAGGCACTAACCAATCCCATCAACTTTCCGTCGTTTTCAACCACCGCCAATGAATCAACCCCCTGCTGCTTCATCCGCTCTCGAACAACTTCTACTCTCTCCTCTACCTTCGCGGTTGGTGGGGAACTCGTCATAACCTCCTTCACTCGGAGCAACTGCAATCCCTTAAGGGCTCGGTCAGCACCAACGAAAGCTTCCACAAATTCATCCTTTGGTCTATAAAGAAGATTAGCCGGCGTATCGTACTGGACTAACTTCCCCTCCTTCATTAAGGCTATTCTATCCCCCATCTTGATTGCCTCATAAATATCATGAGTCACAAATATAATGGTCTTTTTTATCTTTTGCTGTATTTTTAAGAACTCACTCTGTAATTCCACCCTGTTTATTGGGTCGATAGCTCCAAAAGGCTCATCCATTAGTAGTATTGGGGGGTCAGCGCCTAACGCCCGGGCCACACCCACCCGCTGGCGCTGACCACCAGAAAGCTCATTCGGATACTTATCTATGAATTCGTCAGGATTCATTCTCACCAGTTCCAAGAGTTCCTCTGCCCTCTTCCTTCGCTCGGTTTTGGTCCAGCCTTTCAGTGCCGGAACGGTCTCTATATTCTGCCCCACGGTCATGTGCGTGAAGAGACCTATCTCCTGGATGGCATAACCGATGTTTCGTCGCAGTTCACTCTCATCTATCTTGGTATTATCCACGCCATCTATATATATCTTCCCGCTGGTAATAGGGATGAGGCGATTTATCATTTTCATAGTGGTGGTCTTACCACATCCGGAGGGACCGAGAAACACACAGAGCTCACCTTTAATGACCTCGAAGCTCACCCCATTTACTGCTTCCGTGCCGTCAGGGTAGACCTTGGTTACCCTCTCCAGTTTGATCACTGTTTCAGCCTACCTTTAAGCCTTTGGGGGTAATCCGGCGCTCCACTAAGCCCATTAAGCCATCGACCAGCAGAGCCAGAATGGAGACAGATACCCCTCCTATGATGATTAAATCCATTCGAGCATTTCTTAAGCCACGAAATATGGGCGACCCAAGCCCGCCGGCACCAATCAAAGCGGCGATGGCTGCGATGCCGATAATTAGCACGATGGCATTCCTCAAGCCAGCCATAATGACCGGAACAGCCAGGGGGAGTTTAATCTTAAAAAGGATTTGCTTTTCGTTCATTCCCATCCCCTTGCCGGCTTCAATCATTGCTGGGTCAACCGCCTGAATCGCCGTATAGGTATTACGCAGTATAGGTAGCTGCCCATAGACAATCAGAGCGATGACTGCAGGCAGGAAACCGATGGCTTTTAACCCTATACTACCAAGAAGGAGCATAAGTAACCCAAAGAGAGCCAAGCTGGGGACGGTCATCATTATCTCTGCCAGATAGAGCACGGTATCTGCTATCTGTTCCTTGCCCTTGCCTGTAATATAAATCCCCAGAATTACGCCGAGAATAACGGCTATTGTAATGGCAACAAAGATTATCCATAAATGAGCGAGGACCCACTCTGCCAACAGTTCTGGCCGCCGCACTATGAATTCCCAGGCTTCTAACACTCCTAATGCATTCCCCTTTTTGCTTTCTCAGACAGTTTTTGCTATTACCTTTTCAAGCCTACGTAATTACTCCAATCGAAAATCAGGGACATGATAACAAATACCAACAATGATTGTCAAAGAGAGGGAACTTGAGACAGTGATGTTGCAATAGATAGTATATAGTTGAGGTGAGCTGGGATTTCAAACACACAAGATAAACAAATGTGACATCATATAATCTGGACAATTGTTTCACCTCACACGAAAATCGCATCCAAGTAACATTTGCCACGAAGACTCAATTATCTCACCATCTTGGTGCCTTAAATAGGCTAAGGAATTATGATATAAATACTATTTGAGCCTGCCCACTATGAAAACGAAATGAATAAATTTTGTGCGCTCATTTCCCATTGTTAGAGTTACTGCACCGGGGCGCTACAAGTAAGGTTAGCCCGTTCACTTCCCTAACTACAACTTCATCACCTTTCTCTGCATGTGGTCCGACTGAGGAAGCTCGCCACAATTCGCCATTAATCTTAACATAACCATCGGGAACAAGGGGTGTAATTGTCTTCCCATAACATCCTACCATAGCTTCAGGTGAAACCAACGGCTTCCTGATTAACGCCCTTCTGCCTATCCTATAGGTTATAACCTGATATACTCCAAAGGCTACTAAGAGTAGGATGAGGCCCCATACGGGGATGTTAATTCCCCATCGGGGTAGTAGCCAGAGAATAATAGCAGCTATGGCTGCCCCTTCGAGCAAGGAAATGGCAATCGTAAGTATTGTATATTCGCGCGTCCTCACTTGCGCTACCCTCGGTAAATACTAGCCCCCGTTTTATTGACGTGTTCCGCCGTATATGGCAGGAGTGCTAGATGTCGCGCTCTCTTTATAGCTGTAGCCAGAGCACGTTGGTGTTTGGCACAGGTACCGGTCTTACGACGAGGCTGAATCTTCCCGATATCCGATGTGTACCGGCGTAACCGAGAAGAATCCTTATAGTCGATCACCTCAGTCTTCTCGCTGCAAAAGAAGCAAACTTTACGCTGGCGTATATATCTTCTCCGTTTCTTACTTTTCGGTTTACTACTACTGCGTTTGGTCAATGATTCTCGCTCCAGCTTAGTTACATAATCTGTGTTCGCCGCTCTAGCCTATTTTCCCTTGGACTTTTTGGGGCCTTTTCTGAGATAGACTGAGCTCTGTTTGTATGCTTTTTTGTCTGTTTTCTTACTTCCTTTCTTTCCCATTACACCTAGCCTCGAGTTGGATATACACTTTGATTTGACTAATAATCCCCCTACTCCCTGAGCACACTCAGTTTGGGCCCATCAGGCGTATCACGGACATCAATAGTTACGTCCTTAACAAGTTCGGCTATATCGCTTCCCACCAATAATACCTTGAACCCTTCTTGCTCAATTACACAGTCACCCTCTGCCTCCCTGCCAAGCACCAAACCAAATTGACCAGGTTTCTTCAATTTCAACCTTAGAGCTTTCTCTGGATCGTCTGTGTGTGCGAGTAATGTCCTTTTCAGTTCTTCCTTTGCGTTTTCCGTCACCGTTAACATTTTTGACCTCCCTATACTTTTTTCGTTAGTAGTTCACACCCTATCGCACGAACAAATGGTTCCATACTCGGTATCACAGCAACCCACCGTTTTACTATTCAGAAACCTGAAGTACTCAATGCCGATTAGAAGAACCTTGGAACCTTCGTACTCCACCACTTGGTTGCTTTTACCACCCGCTGTTTCAATTAGAAGAAAAGCCCTTGATGCCATTCTTCCCTCCTTATTTCCTCATCCTCAAAAGTATAATAACTACTATCGTCGCTACTGTCGCCAGACCTAATTTCAAAGCTAGTTCGAAGTCCATAATTACTGTCTTGGCTTCCTTTCATTATGCCACTTCTGCCTAGCGAGCCTTACATTGACTGCCTTTAGTCCTTTGAGCGTGTGTATAACCTCAAACTCGACCTGCTGGCATTCTCTGAGCGACCCATAAGTTATTTCTACGAGTTCATTACGGTGGAAGAAGACAGCCTCATTCTTCTCTGTCTCGATGAAGCCATATCCTCGGTCTGCAATTAGACGTGTGATAGTGCCCTTAGTCATATACACTCCTTCCCTTATTCAAAATCGCTTTTATATGGTACTCCCTTAAGCTTCTCCTCTTCCAAGCCTTAGGAGAATCTATGTCTATTCTTCTGTCTATTTTAACCCCTCAAGGAATTCAGCTAGGGCACCTATAACCGCAGACTCGAGAGCATGTTGAAAGGTTTTCTCCTTGTTCTTGAGTCTCCAAGGACCACCCTTGCCGCTAACCATAAGCCTTTTCTCATCCTTGCCCCTAAGACCATCTGTGCAATAGCTAACTTCATCATTCACCCAGTCAAGGCACCTGCTTCCCATGTAGGTATTTCCTTTTCATTGCTTACCTCTTTCTTAAAGCGGAGTGTAATCTTCTCCCTCGCCACGCTATGATAAGATGTAAAAATCCGCTTATGATAAAAACAATACTGAATATATAAACAGGCAGCTTTTGCTGGAACC